>JADZBY010000290.1 GCA_020851855.1 Anaerolineae bacterium | reverse complement strand
GGCTGAGCCGTCCGTACTCGTAGCCGTCCGTCAGCAGCACGACGGCCCGGCGTGGGCTGTCGGCCTGAAGGGCCAGTTCGACGCCCGCATAGGCCGCATCGTTGAGCGCCGTCTTGCCGTTCGCTTCGAGGCTCTCGACGGCAGCGCGCGCCGCCGCCACGTCGTTGGTAAAGGGCAGGATGGTGCGCACCGTCGTGTCAAATTCGACAATGGCGACCTGATCGACGGGCCGCAGTTGGTCCAGCAGCACGTGGGCCGCCGTTTTCATGTCCGCCAACGGCTGCCCGAAGGTGCTATCGCTGGAGTCGAGCACGAGCACCACGGCAAAACCGAGGTCCGGGTTGCTAAATTCTTCGACCGAGACGATCTCCGCCCCGTCTTCGCCCGCCTGCGCGGAGAAGTCGCCCGCCGCCAGCCCCGAAACGGGCGTACCACGGCTGTCGGTGACCGTCACCAGCAAGTGCAGCAGCGGGAATTGTGCGTCGTCGACGGCATCGATGATCACGGTCTGCGGTTCGGCGGTTGGCGCTTGCGCCAGGGCTGCCGGGGACGTGATCAACAGGGCGACACTCAGAACAAATGCCAGGACGAAAGCGGGGACTACTTTGCGCATGATGTGTGCCTTTGGTGACGCCGAGCACGAGTCGAGAAAGGCGTGCAAAACGGCCCGAAGGGAGAATGCAGGGCGGCGATGGGTGGACCATACTTCACTTTGGGCACGATTATGGCGCTTGCCGCCCGCTCTGGCAACCTGTGCGGTGGGGCCCGCCAGGGCAATCGCCTCACCCCCTGCCCCCCTCTCCACGCGGAGTACCGCGTAGAGAGGGGGAAGCACGCGCCGGCATGGCAGCCCATCTCCCCTCTCCATGCCGTCGGAGTCCCCGACCGGGTCCCCATTGAACGCAAGCGTTCAATGGGTGGTCTGGGGTGGCGGACATGGAGAGGGGCCGGGGGGTGAGGACGCTTTGATGCGATTGCCCTGTGGGACCCTCACCCCTTGCCCCCTCGCAGAGAAGCGTGAAGCTACGAGCATGGACGAGGCGCGCGGACGAGGCAGGCCTCGTCCCTACGGCGTGGTGTAGGGACAACGCCTGCGTTGTCCGCTCTCTTCCCCTCGCCCCTCGTGGGCGAGTATCCCCCGTCCTACGGCGCGAGGGACGGGTCTTCGAGCCACGCCTTGAACGCATCGGACACGGCGCGCAGCGTCTTGCCCGTCACCAGTTCCAGCGCTTCGGGGAAACGCACGTCGCGCGCCATCGCCACGTGCATCTGGTGAAAGGCGTCCTCTCCGAAATTGTCGATGAACCAGCCGATGAAGACGCTGCCCACGTGGTACGGCCACGCGCCGCTTTTGTCGGGCGCAAGGTCCTGCACGCCGTTGGCCACCTGCGGCGCGCCGTAGGCGAGCGACATCGCCCGTACAAAGGTCTGGGCGTCGAAGTCCGAGACGCGCTCGAAGTAGCGGGCGCTGCCTTCCATCCACCATTTCGGCGCGTGGTCGCGTATGGACTGGTACTGGAACAGGTGCACCAGCTCGTGCTGGATGATGGCGTAACCGGTGAACTCGATGGACTCCCAGTAAGTGACCACAGCGCCGCCCCACAGGCCGCTGGCCAGCCCGATGAACTCGTCCGTCACTTCTGGCGGCGCCCAGCTTTGGAAATGGGCGGGCGTATTGTAAACCACGATGTGCGGCGTGTAGAGCAAGCGGTATCCGTACATCTGCTCCAGCAGCTCGATGCTTGTGTCGGTCGCGTCGGCCAGCGTCTGGATGGCCTGCGCGCTCTGTTCATAGGTGAACAATACGGCGTGGCGCGTCTCCGTGCGATTCCAGGCGTGGAAGGTGGCGTCCTCGTAGTCGTTGAACATACGCGGCGTGCGCCACTGCCTGCCGTTGCGGTCGGTGACCACCCACCACCACTCGAACTGCTGCCACGGAATCTGCAAGCCGAGCTGATCATTCCAGGCGAAGCTCAGCGTGAGCGGCTCGCCCGCGTTCTGTGTCGGCGCGCGCACGGCGAAACTGTGCAGCACAATGCCCCGGTTCTGCGTCAGGTAGAAGCGCGCATACTGGACCGCCGGATCGGGCCGGATGACGCTGGTGAAGACGGCCTGTTTGGGAAACTCGCTGCGGAAGCTGGACTCGGCGTCGATGATGGGCAGATCGTCGCGCCACTCGGCATTGCTCACCTCGGTGACGCGGAACGTTTCCTGTGGGCCGCTGATTTCCGCGCCGCTCTCGGTGATCACCTGCCAGCGGTACAGCACGGTGTCTTCGTTGTCGGGCAGCGCTTCGATGCCCATCGTGAAGCGCACCGGGTTGCGGATCGTCTCGCCGAGAGTCTGGACGGGCGGCGGCACATTCGCCTCTCTGATCTCGCCCGTGGACGGAAAGGCGTAGCGCAGTTTCACCTGGGTGATGCGCTCCGTATGCGGCGTGAGATAGGCCAGAAATGTCACCCGCCGCGCGTCGTACGTGCTCACCATCTCCTCAAAGGTGACGGCGCTCGCGCTGCCGGATGGCGCAGGCTGAGCCAGACCTGCCAGGCCGGGCGCGGACAGGCTAACGATCAACGTGATGATGAGCGTGGCCAGCACAGGCAGAATCCGGCGCTGGGCGAGAGGAGTGGGTGTGCACACGTGATCTTCTATGCTCCTGCCTGCTATGGGCGGCGCTTCTTTACGCATTTCTGTCATCATAACAGACCTTTCGCAGCGGCTGCGGGTAACGTTGCGTTTTTGTTATACCGCCCCCCGTGAAAGGCCCCACAATCTGTTGTACCATGTGGACGTGTATAAGCATTGTTAACATCATTGCGCCCTCCAACGCCTTCCCAGCAGCGCAGGCCAATCCCGGCCCGAGGCGCTACCGGCGGCAGGAGATGACGGCGAAAGATGCAAGCGAACGTACTGATAGTGGACGATGACCGCGATGCGCGCTGGATTCTGGGCACGCACATCCGCAATCTGGGGCACGCCGTGGTCGAAGCCCAGAATGCGCGCGAGGCGTTGGGCCTGCTCGCCGTTGGCGCGGACCAGAGCACGCCGCCCATCGATCTGGTCATCACCGACGTGTGGATGCCCGGCATGTCGGGGCTGGACCTTCTGAAAGCCATCCAGACCCGTTATCCCGATTTGCCGGTGGCCATGATCAGCGCACGCGCCACGTTGAGCAGCAGCCTGGAAGCGATCAACGAGGGCGCCTTTGCCTACATCACCAAACCTTTTCGTGCTGAGGAAGTGGAAAAGGTCGTCGCGCGTGGTTTAGAGAAAGTCGCCGAGGCGCGCCGCCGCAAGGAACTGGCGGAATACACGAAAAGGTTGAGTATGCTCGAACGCAAGCTGACCGATCTTGGCGAACATGCGTGGGGAGTGCCGCAAGAGGTCGTCTCCGAGCTGTTTGTCGGCCTGCGCCATGAGCTGGGCAACATGGCCACGGCGATCAAACTCAACCTGGAAGTCATCAACGACCGCAACCTGGCCCCAGACGAATTGCGCGAGAACCTGGACGACTTGCAGGCCACCGTCGATGACCTGGTGGCGTTGTTGGCGCGCTTCAAGGAATATCCCGATCCGGGCCGTGTGGCCGAGCCGATTGACCTGCGCGACACGATCAGCTCTGCCGTGGACGCGGCGCAGGGCCGGCCCGCCCCGCGCGTGCCGATCCACGTGGACCTGCCCGACGACGAGCTGATCGTCTATGGCGCGCCGTCCGAACTGAGCCGCGCCTTGCTCCACTTGCTCGAAAACGCGATGGAAGCGGCGTGGCAGACCGGCGGACAGGTGTACCTGAGCGCGCGCCATCACGGCGAGTCGGTGGCGCTGACCATCAGCGACGACGGCCCCGGCTTCAGCAAATCCATCCTGGACCGGCCCTTCATCCCGAACAACACGACGAAAACGCGCGAGGGCTTCCTTCACGGCCTGGGTTTGGGCCTGTTCATCACGCGCATGGTCATCTCGCTGCACGGTGGAGAGATCACGCTGGCCAACCGGGCCGAAGGCGGCGCGCGCGTCCAGATTCTGCTGCCGCTGGCGCGCCGAAACGGCGTTCACGCGTCGTAAGAGATACTGCCCACCGCGCCCGATCCCATTGTTCACCACAAGTCCGGACAACGCAGGCGTTGTCCCTACGGCGTGCAGGGAGAGGGCCGCCTCGTCCGCCTGCCCTCTCCCCACCTGCCGAATTGGCACACCGCCCGAAATTGCTTATGCTTTGGCTTGCAGTAGCGTGAGGGTATCACACAGGTTGTAACAGGAATCTGAATGGACACTATCCCCGTCTTGCACGTCATCCATGCCTTCTCTGACAACAGCATGAACCGCATCACCGGCCAGATTGTGCAGCGGTTGCGTCCCCAGGGCTTCGATTTTCACATCGGCGCGGTGGTTTATGAAGAGCCGCTACAGGGCTACTTCCGCGACCTGGGCGCACAGGTCATCGAGTTCTCCCAGGAAGGCGACGGTCCGCTGCGCTCCCGCGTGCGGGAGTACATCCAGCGGCATGGCGTGCGGCTGGTGCACTCCCATTCCGCCCGCACGGCCATCATCGCCGGGCTGGCGCTCGGCCCCGGTGGGCGCGGGCGGCACATCTATACCAAACACCTGCTGCTCAGCCCCGGCGACCGCCGCAACGGCTGGGTATACTGGGCGCTTGACCGGCTCAGCCTGTACCTGCCCGGCCATGTCGTGCCGGTGAGCAAGGTCATGGGCGAGCGGCTGAAGCGGATGCCGGGCCTGCGCCGCTCCCGGATTGTGCCCATCCAGAACGGCATCGACACCGAGCGCTTCTTTGCGCCGGGCGAGCGCGACGCGACCCGTGCGGAGCTTGGTTTGCCCGCCGATGCCGTCGTGATCGGCTTTGCAGGCCGTATCGAATTGATGAAGCGGCTCGACTTGCTCCTCGACGCCTTCGCCCGGCTCCGCCCGCAATTCCCGGCGCTTCGGCTGCTGCTGGTCGGGCGCGGCTCGGAGCTTGAAACGCTCCAGGCGCAAGCGGCCCGGCTGAACATCAGCGACGGCGTGACCTGGGCGGGCTTCCGCACAGACATCCCGCGCCTTCTGGCGGCGATGGACATCTACGCGCAGCCGTCGAGCAACGAGGGCCTATCGCTGAGCATCCTGGAAGCGATGGCTGCCGGCAAGGCCATCGTCACCACGGACGTGGGCGGCGCGCGAGAGATCATCCACGACCGCGCCACCGGCTTGATCGTGCCGCCCGAAGACGCTCCCGCACTGGAATCGGCCCTGCGCTGGGTCCTGGACGAGGGCGGCGCACGCATCACCAGCCTGGGCGAGGCCGCACGCCGGTTCGTCAACGCCGAGTTCAGCGCGGCGGGCATGGTCGAGGCGTACGGGCGGCTGTACCGGGCCTGTCTGGCGCAAGCGGGCCGGTGAGACGAGCATCACTCCGCAAACCCTCACCCCCTGCCCCCTCTCCACGCGGAGTACCGCGTAGAGAAGGGGAACAACGCGGCGGTAAGACCGGCGCACTCCCCTCTCCATGCCTGCCGGAGTCCCCTCTGGGGTGGCAGACATGGAGAGGGGCCGGGGGTGAGGTCAGGGCGTAGTACCACAACTTGGAAAGCGCTCCCCCTAACCCTGCCCTTCCCCCCATGCAGAGGGGAAGGGAAGAACCGGCCCTGGAAACCCCTCACTCTTTACGGGGGAGGGGTTGGGGAGGGGGAAACAAGCCTGAATCTCACCAGGATGAGGGCCTAGCCATCGTCTCTCGGGGCCATGTCCGCCGTGCGAAGTTCATTTCACCCTCATGGCGAAGGGCTATCCCTGAACGGACCTGGCATTCCCCTCTCGCCTTGGGGAGCGTGGGGCGGGGGAGTGAGAGTAGGACTTGCGAGCGACTGCTACCCTTGCTGCCGCCTTACCTCAACGTTGGGCAATCGTAGGGCAGTGTTAGGTTACGGAAAGGCGAGTGTGGCATATTTTTCCATACTCACCCAGAATGACAAGGCAAGGACGTGACTCGAAGCGACACCACCCAACGCACTCCCGGCGCGCTGCAACACACCACCGCAGCGATACTGGCAGGGGGCTTCGGAACCCGCCTGCGCGCCGTACTGGCTGACCGCCCCAAACCGCTCGCGCCGGTCCGTGGCCGCCCTTTCATCGCATTTCTGCTGGAGCAACTGCTGACGAGCGGCGTGCCGCGCGCTGTGTTATGCACGGGCTACATGGGCGACGTTGTGCAGGCCACGCTGGGCGAGCGCTTCGGCCTGCTTCAGCTCGATTATTCGCTGGAACACGCCGCGCTCGGCACGGGCGGCGCGCTCCGGCTGGCGCTGCCCAAGCTCGACTCGGAGCACGTGCTCGTCATGAACGGCGACTCGTTCTGCGATGCGCACCTGCCGTCCTTTTGGGCATGGCACGTCGCGCACGACGCCGAGGCGACGATTTTGCTCACCGAGGTTCCCGACACGGGCCGCTATGGGCAGGTGGAGACGGACTCGGAAGGCGCGGTGATGCGCTTCCGCGAAAAACAGCCGGGCCTCGGGTCGGGCTGGATCAACGCGGGCGTCTATGCGCTGCGGCGCTCGGTCATCGAGGCCATCCCTGAAGGGCGCGCCGTATCGCTGGAGCGCGACGTGTTCCCCGGCCTGATCGGGCGCGGGCTGTACGCCTATCCCGGCGGCGGGCGCTTCCTGGACATCGGCACGCCGGAGTCCTACGAGCAAGCCGCCGACTTTTTCACGGCATCGTATTGAATCGAGTTAAGGACAATGAGTCGTCGTTTCGTTTTGTTGGACCGCGATGGGACGATCAACGTGCACCGTCACCACTTGTCCCGCGTGGAACACATGGAGCTGCTACCGGGCGCAGCGTCCGGCTTACGCACGCTGCGTGGGCTGGGCTTGGGCCTGGTCGTCATCACCAACCAGTCGGTCATCGGGCGCGGGATACTGGACGAGGCCGGGCTGGCGGCCATCAACCGCCGGCTGGCCGATCTGCTGGCGGCAGAAGGCGTGGCGCTGGACGGAATCTACCACTGCCCGCACACGCCCGACGAGGGCTGCGCCTGCCGCAAGCCGGGCACAGCGCTGGCCGAGCGCGCCGCCGCCCAGCACGGCTTTGAGCCGGGCGCAGGCTATATGATTGGCGACAGCGTGTGCGACATCGAGATGGGCGCACGGCTCGGCGCGACGACGATCCTGGTGCGCACCGGCCTCGGCGCGGGCTATCCCGGCCCGGACATCGCGCCGGTTCGCCCGGATCACGTCGTCGATGATCTGGCCGGTGCAGCGCGCCTGATCGCCCGGCTGGAAGCCGCACGCACACCGGAAACGCACGCGCGCTCGCTGACCGCGTGACCTTGTAGACACAGCCTTGTTGATCCGAAAGACATCGTCACACACGCTTCATGGCACGGTGAACGAGGTGGATGTTGGAAGTGGACGAGTGGAGTGTGATGGAGAATGATGATGCACATGTCGAAAGCACAGGATGGCGAATCGCGCCCGCTGACCGAGGTCCGGGCGGAGCCGGCAGCCAGCCCGGACCATCGCGCCGCACGGGCGCGCGAGCACCTCTTGCAGGGCATCGACGTGCGGCGCGCCGCCGCCGATGCGTGCCTGCCGGACATCCTGGCTGCCGCTGACCTGATCGGGGCGGCGTTCCGGGCCGGAAACAAGCTCTTGTTGTGTGGCAACGGCGGCAGCGCGGCGGATTGCCAGCACATGGCCGCCGAGTTCACCAGCCGCCTGACGATGGACTACGCGCGGCCCGGCCTGCCCGCGCTGGCGCTCACCACCGATACCTCATTCCTCACCGCGTTCAGCAACGATATTGGCTTCGAAGACGTGTTCATGCGGCAGGTGCAGGCGCTTGGCCGGGAAGGCGATGTGCTGCTCGGCATCAGCACCAGCGGCGGCTCGAAAAACGTCGTGCGCGCCGTCGAACAGGCGCGCCGTATGGGCATGCGCACCATCGCCCTGATCGGCGGCGGCGGCAAGCTGCGCGATCTGGCCGACGTGTGCATCAGCGTGCCCAGCGCCGTGACGCAGCATATCCAGGAAACGCACCTGGCCATCGAACACATCGTGTGCCATCTGGTCGAGCGCGATCTGTACGGCTACGAGCGGTAGCGCGGAGTCCTGGCGTCGTTCCCGGCTGACGTTGCCCGATAGTCGAGTCGTGATACATCGATGAGGAAGTTGACATGATCATCAGCAGAACGCCGTTCCGCATCTCGTTCTTCGGCGGCGGAACCGATTATCCCTCGTGGTATCGCGAGCATGGCGGCGCTGTGCTCGTGACCTCGATCAACAAGTACTGTTACCTGACGTGCCGGTATCTTCCGCCCTTTTTCGAGCACAAAATCCGCATCATCTACTCGAAGATCGAGAACTGCCTGACCGTTGACGAGATTCAGCACCCCGCCGCGCGCGAGGTGATACGCCACATGCAGATCGCGCGCGGCCTGGAGATTCACCACGACGCCGACCTGCCCGCCCGGAGCGGCATCGGCTCTAGCTCGGCCTTCACCGTCGGGCTGCTGCACGCCCTGCACGCCTTGCAGGGGCGCATCGTGAGCAAACACGAGCTGGCAATGGAGAGCATCCGCCTGGAACAAGAGGTGCTCAAGGAAACGGTCGGCTCGCAGGACCAGGTATCGACGGCCTACGGCGGTCTGAACCTCATCCACTTCCACCGCAACGGCGAGATCGGCGTGACGCCCGTCGTCACCGCCTCGGAGCGTATCCGCGAATTGAACAGCCACCTGATGCTGTTCTACACGGGCATCAAACGCACCGCATCCAACATTGCGGAAAGCTACGTGACGAACATCCAGGATCGTCGTCGGCAGCTCCGCCTGATGAAAGAGCTGGTTGACGAGAGCGTGAGCATCCTGAACAGCGGGACCGACATCCGCGCCTTTGGCGAGCTTCTGCACGAGGCGTGGCAGATCAAGCGCAGCCTGAGCGCGAAAGTGTCCAATTCCGAGGTGGACGAGTTGTACGATCTGGCGTACAAGAACGGCGCATTGGGCGGAAAGCTGCTCGGCGCGGGCGGCGGCGGCTTCTTCCTGCTCTTCGCGCCGCCCGATGTTCAGGCGCGCCTGCGCGAAACGCTGGACAAGCTGATCTACGTGCCGTTCAGCTTCGAATATGCGGGCAGCCAGATCATCTTCATCGACCGTCAGGAAGATTTCGCCGCTCTGGAAGCCAGCCGCAACGGGCACGCTGCGCTCACCTTCCGCGAATGGGCAGAGATGCAGCCCGGCTCCGGCAACGACTGAGCGGACGAGGCCGGCCTCATCCCCACACACGCCGTCGGCACAACGCCTGCGTTGTCCGTTTGCGCGTGAACGTGAAGGACGGGTGGACGAGGCCGGCCTCATCCCCACACACGCCGTAGGGACAACGCCTGTGTTGTCCGTTTGCGCGTGAACGTGAAGACGGGTGGACGAGGCCGGCCTCGTCCCCACACACGCCGTCGGCACAACGCCTACTCGATCCGCGCGAAGCGCACCCGGTCCACCATGATCGCCAGAGCGCGCGGATCGGCGCTGTGCTCCACGTGGGCGGGCACAATGCTGCCGTCGTAGATCAGCGCGACGTTCACGCGCCGGCCATCGCCCAACGCTCCGGCGGGGATGGTATACGTCGCCTCAGTCAGCCCGTCGGCGCTCACCTCGACCTCACCATCCAGCAGCGTCTCGTTGACCCGCACGCGCAGCCGCCGCGCCTCGTGGAATGCCTGCGCCGTCAGGCTCAGCCGGTACTCGCCGGGCGGCAGATCGACCCACAGAGTCGCTTCCGAGGCGTGGCCCGCCCAACGGATCGCCGCGTCAAAGATGCGCTCCGGACGGTGCCAGCCTGCGCCGATGTGCCCGAAGTCGCCGGGCGCGCCGATGTTCAGCTCGTACACGCCCGGCGCGATTTCCGGCGGCATGCGCAGCGCACAACCGAGCGGATGCCAGCGCGTGCGATACACGGCGGCGCTGCCTTCGGATGTATGCGGGCAGAGCAGGTCATCCTGGGCGTTCAGGAAGGCGAATATTTCTTGCTGCGTTGGCCCATCGGCTTCGATCAGGTCGCGGTGCACGACGACGTAGCCGATGGGCCAGCCGGAGACGCGCTCGCGAAGCTGCGCCGCGACGGTTTCCGGCTCCAGCGGGCGGCGCTGGCCGAGCCAGGCCATCATCGGGTCATCCAGGTACACCCACCAGTAATTCGCGACCGGGGCGCGCGCCAGGAAGCCGTTCACCAGCCGTTTGTGATGGCGCAGGGCGTGGAATTGCAGCGCGATGGCGTCCGGCGGGCCAAGCAGCACTTCGCCCGTGCCGACGGCGGTCGGGACTTCGAGGACGACATACTCATCGCAGCCGGGGCACGTCTCCGCGCCCATGTCCGTGTAAAAGGCGTATTCCGCCGGCGCGGGCGAGAGCGGCCCCGGTTCGCCCAGCCGCAGACTGGCGGCCAGCGCCAGCATGAGCACGGCCATCACCGGGGCAAGGCGGCGCGCCGGCAGGCTGCTGACCAGCGGCGTCCAGGTCAGCGCGACGAAGGCCAGCCCCGCCAGCGCGGCGAGCGGTCCCAAGCGCCACGGCATGGCGAACAGCCCACCCGACAAGGCGTACACGGCGCGGTAGGGCAGCGGGATAGCCAGCCCACCCAGGCGCAGCGTCGGACCGAGCGCCAGCACGAGCGGCGGCAGCATCACGGCGAACCAGAACCAGCGCCAGCGGGCAGGGCGAGGCCGAATCCACGGGCTGGCCAGCGCGGAGATCAGCACGGCGAGCGGCACAAACGCGCCCAGCGAGGGCCGGTCCCAGCGCCACCACTCGCCATCCATGCTCAGGAAGCCGTCCGGAAAGGGGATGCCGGGCCGCGCCTCGACGTCGCCGCCCGCAAAACCGCCCACCTCGCCCACCAGATACGGCAGCGGCCCGGCGATCCAGCCCAGCGCCAGCCCGACAGCCACCGCCAGCAGCCCGGCAGCGACCAGCGCGGCGCGCCGTGACGATGCCCACAAACTGACCAGCGCCAGCGGCCCCAGCACGAGCGCCAGGAACAGCGGCAACTGCTGGTCGGTGAGCAGCAGCAGCCACAAAGCGACGCCCTGCACCAGCGCCAGCGCGAACACCCGCCCATCGCGCCGGGCCTGGACCAACGCCGCGATCCGCCGCCACAGCATCAGGTGCAGCGGCAGCCAGAACCAGCCGAGCAGGTTCAAATGGGTCTGGTACGTGAAATAACGCAGGATGGGCAAAAGCTGGAAGGCCGCCCCGCCGACCAGCGCCAGCGCCCGGTGCGCGCCTTCCGTGCGCAGGAAGGCGTACACGGCCCAGCCGTTGAGCGTGACGGCGACCAGGATGATGATCGACATGGCCGCCAGCGTGCCGATCAGCGGCTCCAGGACCGCCCAGAGCGGATACCAGGCCAGCGCCAGCGTGTGAAAGGCCAGATTATTCTCCGACGGGAAGAACACGAAGTCTGTGCGGAAAAGCTCCAGGCCGGGCGTGCTCAGGGCGCGCCGCGTCCACCAGAAATTCCAGTGAAAGCTGAAGTAGTCGTAACCGGCGACCTGCGAGCCGGTCCGAAAGAGAATCAGGCAGGCGATGAGGAACGCCAGCAGCGCAAAGAAGGTCAGGGCGAGGGTGGGGGGTAGGAGTATCGCCCGGCGGCGTCTCATCACCTGATGGGCGCGGTTAGGCGCTTCAGGCACGATGGACTCCACGAATGTTCAGGCGTACGGACGCTGATCGTAGCGTGTGTGGGGCGTGGTGACAAAAACCCGCGCGCCCTCATCCCGGCCCGCCTCGGCGGCGACCGGTAGTTGCCCCGCGCGATGGACCTTTAGAACTTCGGGCGGATCATCACGGCGGGCGCGTCGTGACGCGCCCCTACACGACGTGGTGCTTCACGGTGGCTTGTGTATGGTGTCAGGCTACGGCGGGCGCGTCGTGACGCGCCCCTACACGACGTGGTGCTTAACGGTGGCTTGTGTGCGGTGTCAGGCTCCGGCGGGCGCGTCACGACGCGCCCCTACACGACGTGGTGCGGTAGGGGCGGCTCGCGAGCCGCCCGGAAGCTTGATCCGGCCCGGTGTCTCGAACGCCATCAGGCCGGGGTGACGCTCTGCCCCTCAGCCGGGCAGGCGCAGGCCGGTAAACGTGATCGGGTTCACCCAGATGCCGTTGACCGCGACTTCCCAGTGCAGGTGCGGCCCGGTGCTGCGGCCCGTATTGCCGCTCTCGCCGAGGACTTCGCCCTGCAATACCTGCTGGCCGGGCACGACGTACATCTCTCTCATGTGCGAATAGCTGCTGAACACGCCCCAGCCATGATCGACGATCACGATGTTGCCGTGGATGTCCATGCCGCGCGCAAAAACGACCCGCCCGCTGGCAGCGGAGAGGATCGGCACGCCCGCCGTCATCTGGAAGTCATAGCCGGTGTGGCGGCGCGTGCTGCCGTCGTTATAGGTGCGCACGCTGCCAAAGGGCGAGGTCAGCGCGCCGTTTGAGGGCAGCTTGAACTGGCCTTCCCAAAAGCGGTTGGGCGTCACAACGCTGTACACCGCCTTGAGCCGCGCATCCTCGTTGGCCTGGATGTCCGGCGCGAGAAGATACACGCGGTCCGAGGGCAGGGTGAAGTCCGATTCCCGGATAAATTCGCCGGACTCGACGCGCAGCGTGCTCTCATAGCTCACCGCGCTGCCGTCGGAGCGGTACAGCGTGAGGACCATCGGGTAATCCTTGCGGATGCGTTGGTCGATGGGCACGGCGATCATGGCCGCGAAGCCATCCGTGACGGGAAAGACCGGGAAACTGCGGTCCAGCACGTTGATGACGCCGCCCGCCAGATCGGGACCGCTCACCTTGAGCACGCCCGCTGTGCCCTGGCGCAGGTACTCGAACTCCATGCTGACGACGATAGACGGCTGCGACAGCGCCGGGCTGATGACGCCCAGACCGAGCGCCAGGACGAGGACGGCGGCGGCCAGCGCCAGCCGGGCGGGGCGTAACGACGAGAAGTGCTTAACCAGTGTGCGCATCGTGAACTGCGGCGCTCCTGTGTGTATCGTGTGACCGATGAGAAATCCAACCGGCGAGATTCTAGCGTCTCTGTAACCCGGATGTCGAGCGGCGTTCGCTCTACGGGATCATGCACCTCGGCAGAAACGCACACACCGCGCACACGCCGCGCGGACGAGGCAGGCCTCGTCCCTACACGATACGCCGTAGGGACAACGCCTGCGTTGTCTGCCTTCGACACACGTACACCGCGCACACACCGTGCGGACGAGGCGCGGACGAGGCAGGCCTCGTCCCTACACGATATGCCGTAGGGACAACGCCTGCGTTGTCCG
>JADZBY010000289.1 GCA_020851855.1 Anaerolineae bacterium | reverse complement strand
TTTGTGGTCGAAGACAATGTGCTCAACCGCGTCCTGGTGAAGATCATCCTCGTCAAGCACGGCGCCGAGGTGGAATTTGAGCGCGCGGGCGATGAAGCCATCGAGCGCCTTCGCCTCTTTGGGCGGACGGACCTGGTGATCATGGACCTCATGCTGACCCACGGCGTGAACGGCTATGACCTGTGTGAGCAGATTCACGCGCTGCCGGAGTATGCGCACATCCCAGTCGTGGCTGTCTCGGCCATCGATCCCGGCGTCGCCATCCCACGCGCCCGCGAGAGGGGCTTTGCCGGGTTCATTGCCAAGCCGATTGACGACCGGCTTTTCCCGGACCAATTGGCCCAGATCATTGCCGGTGAACAACTCTGGCATACCGGCTATCTGTATCCGAGGTTATAGTGCACATCGTTTTGGGAGTCTCAACCGTGGACAAACTTCACGCTCTCGTCGTGGAAGACAATGCGCAGAATGCAAATGTACTGGGCAACTTGTTGGCCAAGCGCGGCATCACGTGCACAAAAGTGTTCAATCCCCGTCACATGGAGAGCACGCTTGAGGGCCTGGATCACGTGGATATCGTGTTCCTGGACCTGGAAATGCCCGGCGCAAGCGGCTACGACGTACTGGACACGCTCCGGCACGATGCGCGCTTTGACAACGTCCCGATGGTGGCCTACACCGTACACATCAGCGAGATCAATACGGCCTACCGGGTCGGCTTTCACAGCTTTTTGGCCAAGCCGATCGATCCGGACCGCTTTGGCGACCAGCTCGCCCGGATTTTGCGCGGCGAGCGCGTCTGGGAGCGCTGACTCGGTTCACGCTGCCGGTTCAGTTCCCGGCGGCGGAGCTGAAATTTACGACCTCGATATAGTGGTCCACGACTTCGATATCGGGCCGATGGCGCTCGATCCAGTTCACGATGCCGTCCAGCGTGCTCTGCGCATGGGCGGCGCTCGTGCTGACCAGCGCAATCCCGATGCTGGCCGATTGCCAGGCGTCGTGGAGCGCCACTTCCCCCACCGCGACGTTAAACTCGCGGTGCAGCCGCGCTATCAGCGACTTCAGGATGCTGCGCTTGTCCTTCAGCGAAAACGACTCGCCCAGGTACAGTTCTACCGTTGCCGCGCCGATCATCATGGTCATGGTCGATTACTCTGCATCCAGAACTCAGAGCCGCAATGTCCAACTGTCGGCGGCATACCGCGTGGCGCGCAATTCGGCAGCGCGCGCCGACTCGGCCTCGCTGAGTGCGCCGGGACGTAAGTCCAGGTCAAAGGCAGCCGCAAAACAGGCCGCGACCCGGTCTGCCGCCTGCTCCCAGGTCGCCTCGCGCCCTGCGGCCCCGGCGAACGTCGTCGCGCGCTCGGCAATGCGCAGCCGCGCCCGCGCCCGCGTCTCGTCGTCCGGGTAGGCCAGCGCGTCCGCGATGCGCATCACGTCGCCCGTGAGCGGCAGCGAGCCGTGTTGCAGCGCGGCATTTTGTTTGCGCACCTGGGCGCTGCCCACCAGCTTCTTCCCATTCGCCGTGATCTCATAGTCCGAGGGCACTTCAAAGCACACCGGGCCGCTGGCCGGACGGTCGGCGCTTTTCGGTGCGGCGTGCGCCGCCAGCCCAAGCTGCTCCACGGCGGCCAGCAGCGCTTTGCTCAGGCGTTGGTAGCTCTCCACGATGGTCCCGGCGGCGAGCGGGTGGCCGGTGGGCAGCGCGACGCTGTACGTCAGCTCGTCCACATGAAGGATGGCCCGGCCACCGGTCATGCGCCGCACGAGATGCCAGCCGCGCGCCGCCAGCCGCTCCCGGTCCACGTCCGAGACGGGCTGCGCATACCCGAGCGACAGGCAGGCCGGTTCCCAGCGGAACAGGCGCAAGGTGGGCGGCGCGTCGAAGCGGCCTACCGCGTCGAGGATGGCTTCGTCGATGGCCATGTTTGTCGCGCCGTCGAGGGGCGGATCGGCAATCAGCCGCCAGATTTCAGGCATGATAGTTCAGATGTGGGTGATCACATGCTTCGGCCAGGGCGTCGGCGCATCAGCGCGTCTGGCCCGCCTTGACCTCGTCCAGCTTGCGGCGGATGGCCGTCTTGATCTCGCCAGGCTCGGCGTGGCGGCCAAGCGCCTTTTTGGAGAACAGCAGTTCGCCGTTCACGATGACCTCGAACACGCCGCCCGTGCCCGGAATCATCCGCCACGAGCCGATGTATTGCTCGATGTCCCTGTCCTTCAGAATTTCGTCCGTCAGACTGACGGCGCGGCCCGTATAGTTTCAGACCGCGCAGTATTCGAACGTGATGTCCAGCAGCGCATATTGCATGGCCATGAAAAAAAACACCTCACGACAGCGGGATTATACATCCCCAATTATACCAGCCTTATGTCGCCTTGCTTTGGCTGACGGCAGGATTAAGTCTATGCTATGCTTGAGCCAAGAATGGGAGATCGACTGCAATGTACAAAGAACTGCGTATCTCTGAAACGCTCTATGAGGCGCTGGAAATTGAAGCCCGGCGACGTGGCCTAGATAGCATCGAACAACTTCTTGAGGTATGGAAGCAGGACGATGCCGAGCGCCGTTCGCGCCGGGCAATTGTGCGGGAGATCGATGCACTGCGAAGTGAATTGCAGCACCGGTATGGCGAGATGCCGGATAGCACGCCCTTAGTCCGTGAGGATAGGGACTCTATCCTCTGATCAGGCTTCCAGTGCCCATGCTCACCCTTTCCCCTTCTCCCGCACGAACAGGATGAAATCCTGCGGGCCGGTTTCCACGCCGAGCGCGTTCAGCGCGAACATGACCTGGGCGCGATGATCCGTCCCGTGGTTCACCAGCTGCG
>JADZBY010000288.1 GCA_020851855.1 Anaerolineae bacterium | reverse complement strand
GCCAGGATGCCCGCCTCAAGCTCAGAGCCAGCGGAGAGCAGCGGGTACATGCGGATGACGAGGTACACGCCCGCCGACACCATCGCGGCGGCGTGGATCATGGCGCTGACGGGCGTCGGGCCTTTCATCGCGTCCGGCAGCCAGACGTGCAGCGGGAACTGGGCCGACTTGCCGATGGTCCCGATCACGATGCAGATGCCGATCAGCCCCGCCGCGCTCAGGCCCAGGAAGCCGCCCAGCGCCGGCGTGTGCGCCAGCCCTTCCAGCACCTCGGAGTTGAAGAAGATCTCCCGGAAATTGAGCGTGCCGGTGCTGGCCCACAGGTAGGCGATGCCCAGCAGCATGATCACGTCGGCTACGCGCGTGGTCATGAACGCCTTCTGCGCCGCCTGGTACGGGGCCACGCCGTCGATCTCTTCTTCCGGCGCGCGCTCGTACCAGAAGCCGATGAGCAGGTACGAGCACAGGCCCATCACTTCCCAGCCGACGAACAGCAGCAGCAAATTGTCGGCCACGACGAGCGTGAGCATCGCGCCCGCGAACAGGCTCAGGTACGCGAAAAAGCGCGGGTTCTTCGGGTCATGGAACATGTAGCCCAGCGAGTAGATGAAGATCATCAAGCACACCAGCGGGACCATGAACAGCATGACCGTGGTGAGTGGGTCGACCATGACGCCCATGTTCAGCGCGCCGCTGCCCGCGCCGTTCAGGCCGTTCACCAGCCAGGCCACGCTGCTGCCGAACACACCCGTCTCTGGCGTGCCCAGGCCCGGAAACTGCACAGCCCGGAAGACCAGCGCCAGGCTCATCAGCCACGAGAGCGTCATGGCTCCGATGGCGATGATGTGCGTCAGCCGCCGGCTTCGGCCCGCCGCCAGGATGATCAGCGCAAAGGCGACCAGCGGCGGAATGGGGATCAGCCAGGGGAGAACGTTTGCATCTGCCCAATTCATACTCAGTGTCCTATCTTCGCAAGCGATGCCAACGACTCAATGCCAGGGTTCACCTCACCCCTCTGCCCTTGCCAATTCGGAGAGGGCGTTGGCGGTGAGGTCGTCTTAATAGCGCATCGTGTCCACTTCTTCGGCGATGATCGTGCGCCGCGTGCGGTACACGGCCAGGAACAGCGCCAGACCAACCGCCGCTTCCGCCGCCGCCACGACGAAGACGAAGGCGGCGAACACCTGCCCGGCCAGGCCGACCTGCGGCCCGCTGCCGGCGGCGGCGGTCCCCGGCGTCAGGTAGCGCCAGAAGGCCACCAGATTGAGGTTCACCGCGTTCAGCATCAGCTCGACGCCGAGCAGGATGCCCACGGCGTTGCGGCGGGAGAGCGCGGTGAAGATGCCCAGGCAGAACAACAACGCGGCGACGACCAGGTACGCAGTCAGTGGGATCATTTACGGTTCAGCTCCTTCAAGGTCGATGCGGCCAGAGCGCGCCGCGTTCTAATCCCGCTTATCGTTGGCCAGGACAATCGAGCCGACCATCGCGCCTTCGAGCAGGACCGACGCCAGCAGGAAGGGCAGCACGTACTGGTTCAGGTCGACCAGCGCCAGCCCCAGATCGCGGATGCTGTCCGGCGATACCGTGCCCAGCGCCTCGCGCGGCAAGAGCGGATTGTCGCCCGTCGAGGCCATGATCAGCGCCAGGGCGATGACCAGGAACATCAGGCCCGCGCCGAGCAGCGCCAGCGGCCACTGGCGGCTGGTTTGCTCGTGCAGGCCCATCAGCCGCCGGGTGAGCATGATGGCGAAGATGATCAGGATCACGATCGCGCCCATGTACACCAACACCTGAATAGCGGCCAGAAACGGCGCGGCCAGCGTCACGAAGAAGCCTGCCACGCCGAACAGGCTCACCAACAGCCACAACGCCGCGTGAAACAGGTTCGGGGCAATCGCCACGCCGATGCCGCCGCCCAGCGTCAGAATGGCGAAGATGGCGAAGATTAACCACTGCAATACATCTGCGGACATGCGTGCCATTCCTCCAGGGTGACGGCTTCAGCGCCCGGCAGGGGCGGTACTCGGCTCAACGCTCGGCTCGGCAGGGTACGCGGTCCCGGCGGGACGGTAGCGCGTCATGGCCTGTAGCTTGGCGCGCTCACGGTCGGCATAGCTATGCAGCAGGCGGATGGCCACGGCGGCCATGAGCACGTTGGCGATGACCAACGCCACCGCCCGCGGGAACTCGGCCACAAACGCCGTCCCGAAGACGCCCGCCGCAAAGCTCGCCAGCCCGCCCGCTGCGACCGCCTGCTCGGCCCAGGCATAGTCCGGCACGAAGAAGCGCGCCAGGAAGCCGATGACGACGAGATTCACCAGCGCCAGCGGGACCAGGAACTTCCAGTTGAAGGCCATCATGTGGTCGATGCGCAGGCGCGGGAAGGTGCTGCGCATGAGCATGACGATGAAGTACAGCAGGATGGACTTGGCCATCAGTTGCACGAAGCCCAGAATCTCGTAGCCCGGCTGCGCGGCGGCCAACCCTTGCCACCCGCCGAAGAACATGATCGCCGTCAGCACGCAGATAGTGAAGGCGTGCAGGAACTCGGCGGCGTAGAACATGGCGAACTTCATGCCGGAATATTCAATATTGAAGCCCGCCACGATCTCCGATTCGGCTTCGATCAGGTCAAAGGGCGAGCGGCCCACTTCCGCCACCGACGAGATGAAGAAGATGAACGCGCTCAGCGGCACGACGAAGGCATAGGCGATGCCCTGCGACTGCACGATGCCCATCGTGCTCATCGTGCCGGCCAGCAGCACCGGGATGACCAGCGCCAGCACCATCGGAATCTCGTAGCTGACCAGGGCGGCGATGACGCGGAACGCGCCGAGCAGCGCATACTTGTTGTTGCTGCCCCAGCCCGCCAGCAGCACGGCCAGCGTCGCCAGCGAGCCAACCGCCACGAAGTACAGCACGCCGACATTCAGATCGGCCCCGATCCACGAGGCGCTGAACGGCACGACGGCCCAGATCAGCACAATCGAAGCCACGGCCAGGATGGGCGCGATGTTGTACACGTGACGATCTGCGCCCGCCGGGGTGATGTCCTCTTTGGTCAGCAGCTTGCCCACGTCCGCGAAGGTCTGGAACAGGCCCCACGGCCCGGTGCGGTTCGGCCCCAGCCGGCGCTGGATACGCCCGGCGACTTTACGCTCCAGCCAGATCGAGAAGATGATCCACACCAGCCCGAAAGAAGCGGCGGCAACCGCGCCCAGCGCCAGGGCGACAAATGTGGCGACGTGCGGATTCCAGCCGAGGTTAGTCAGCGTTTCAATCATGAACGGTCTCCTTTATTGCCACTCCAGCGCGCCCTTGCGCCAGGCATACGCGAGCGCCAGCGCGAGGATGGCGATGAAGACGACCATCACCACAATGGCAAATAGCGGCAACTGGTTATACGCGACGGCCCACGGGAACAAAAACAACATCTCGATGTCGAAGATCAGGAAGATCAGCGCATACAGGTAGTACTGTACCTTGAACTGCACCCACGCTTCGCTGACGGTCTCGATCCCACATTCATACGTCTCAAGCTTGACTGTGTTCGGGCGTTTAGGCCGCAGCAGTTGAGCAACGATGATCGGCAGCGCGGGCAAGATGGCCGCGATGACGAACATGATGCCGATGAATAACCACTCGTTCACCTGCATGGTCCGTCTCCTCGGAAACACCTGTCAGGCAGAAAGCAAACCGGTATTCTCGCACAGTGCGTCTGGATTGTCTGGATGTGGGGCGGCGCCCCGATTGTGATAATCTTCGCGTATTGTAGCCTCAGTCTGGCGGCCTTGCCAATCCACGCGAGCCGCTGTCAGGCGCTCGTTGCGCCATGTAACGAACGGTCCTCTATCTTTCAATCGTCGCGTCTCGTGGCTGCCGCACATGCCGTGGCCTCAGGCGCGGCTGATTGTAGCATGTCGGCCTAAAAACGAAAACGATCTGCAAAATGCGCCCCAGGGCCATCACGATCCAGCCCTGACAGCGCCGCCCGACGCTGTTATAATGCCGCCGCGAGGCCGCATCACGCGCCTGCGCGGCAACCCTGACTCTCGGACCACGAGGAGCACTCTGTGAGCGATCACAAACCTGTACGGGTGCGCTTTGCCCCCAGCCCCACCGGCGACCTGCACATCGGCGGCGTGCGCACGGCCCTGTTCAACTGGCTCTTTGCGCGTCGCCACGGCGGCAAGTTCATCCTGCGCATCGAAGACACCGACCAGAAGCGCTCCAGAGAGGATTCGCTGGGCGGAATCATGACCGGCTTGCGCTGGGCCGGGCTGGATTGGGACGAAGGACCGGACATCGGCGGCCCGTATGGCCCGTATGTGCAAAGCGAGCGGCTCGACATTTACCGCCACTGGGCGCATTGGCTGGTCGAAAACGGCAAGGCCTACCGCGCTTACGAGACAGAGCAAGAGCTTGAGCAGATCGCGGCGGCGCGTAAGGCGCAAGGGCTGCCGCCGGGCTATGATCGCAGCGCCCGCCGCCTGACGCCAGACGACTGGGCGCGCTTCGACGCCGAAGGGCGGCCCTACGTCATCCGCCTCAAAGTGCCGCTCGGCCAGGAAACCGTGTTCACCGACCTGGTGCGCGGCGAGATTCGGGTTCAGAACGACTCGCTTCAAGACGCGGTGCTGCTCAAGTCGGACGGCTACCCGACTTACCATCTGGCGCACCTGGTGGACGATCACCTGATGGACATCTCGCACGTCGTCCGCGCCGAAGAGTGGATCGCCAGCACGCCGCTGCACCAGATTTTGTACGAGGCCTTCGGCTGGGAGCCGCCCAAGTTCGCCCATGCGCCGGTCATCCTGCACCCGTCCGGCGGCAAGATCAGCAAACGTAAGCATCCCGAAGCCGCCATCTCGTACTTCATCAACGGCGGCTATCTGCCCGAAGCCGTGACGAATTTCCTGTGCAATGTGGGCTGGAATTACGGCGCGAAGGATGAAAAAGGCGAAGAAATCCAGATTTTCAGCAAAGAAGACGCGGCGAAGGTCTTCGAGTTGGAGCGCATGACGCCCACCGGCACGAAATTCGACGTGGTCAAGCTTCACTGGCTGAACGGCGAGTACATCCGCCGCATGAATCCGGACGATCTGGCCGTCCGCCTGCGCGAACCGCTGGAGCGCGCCGGATACGAGGTGAACGTGGACGTGCTGCGCCGCGTCACGCCGCTCATCCAGGAGCGCATCAAGCTGCTCAACGACGTGGTGGAGTGGACCGCCTTCTTCTTCGTGGACGACATTCACCTCGATGATCCGGTCCAATTGATACAGAAGGGCATGACCGCCGAGAGCACGCTCAACGCCCTTCAGCGCGCGCTGGCCGTGCTGCAAAGTCTTCCGGACTTCACCGCGTCCGGCCTGGAAAGCGCGCTGCGGGCCGTGGCCGAGGAACTTGGCCTGAAGGCGGGGCAGTTCTTCGGCGCGATTCGTGTGGCGACCAGCGCACAGAAGGTATCGCCGCCGCTCTTCGAGTCGCTCGAAATCCTGGGCCGCGATACGTCCACCCGGCGCGTTGCCCAGGCCATCGATCTGCTGAAGAGCGCGGGGTGAAGCACGCCACTGCAGGGCAATCGTCTCCAACACAAGGGCCAGCATGGTGTGTTCGCTCGGACCTGAAGGTCCAGGCTGACACTGCGAATCCCTTCGGGCTAAAGGCGTATTCCAGCTCGCCAGGGCTTTGTACCTTTAGCCCGGTCGCTTCAGCACCGGGCGTCGATGTGCGCGCCTGAAGCGATTGCCCGGTGGACAGTGTCCTATCCCGTGCTTATCTCGCTTTCCCCTGTTAAAATCGATGTGACGACAACGCGGTGCAGGGTGGCAGGACGATAGCGGCATGATGTGGCTGGTGGATGGGCACAACCTGATCGGGCAATTGCAGGACCTCTCGCTGGATGATCCTTACGACGAGGCCAAACTCAGCCAGGCTGTGCGGAGCTACTGTATGCGCAGCCGCACCACCGCCGAGGTGATCTTCGACAACGGCCTGCCCGGCGGGCTGTCCAGAGAGATGTCCAACAGCGCCGTCAAGGTTATCTTTGCCCCGCCCCGCACCAGCGCCGACAACCTGATCATGCGCCGGGCGCGGGACTACGGCAACTTCCGCGATATGGTGCTCGTCACGTCCGACCGGCGCATCCTGCGGCTGGCGCACGCCTACGGCATCGAGACGATGGCTTCGGAAGAATTTGCCCTGCTCATCGGCTTCCGCCCGGTCGAGGTCGAAGAAACGCCCCAATCCGACCGCAAGAACGGCGCACGCAGTCCGGAGAAGGACGTGAAGATCGTGTTCGACAAGGACCCTAATCCCGTCGTGACCCAGGCCGAGATCGCGTACTGGCTGCCCATCTTCAAGCGCCGCCTTGCCATTGCCCGCGCTGCCCGCACCGTCTCGAAATGGGCCGAGCGCGGCGTCCACCTCGACGACCCCGACTCCGACTCTTGATCGCCCCCGTCGCCCCAGGGCTATCACGTCAAAATTCGCAAGTGGGGCGGACAGCAGGAAACACCTCACCCCCTGCCCCCTCTCCATGCCGTCGAGGTCCCCGCTGGGGTAGCGGACATGGAGAGGGGCCGGGGGTGAGGACGCTTTGATGCGATAGCTCTGCCCGTCGCCCCAGTGTTCCTGTGCAAAGATGAGAATTGCTGATACAAACTGTAAGAACTGCCCTGCTGCACAGGTCAGTGAATCAGCATCGCCACACAACGCCCCCGGCGCGGCGGAAACACAGCCGCAAGCCATCCGGCGCTTAGTAGAGACGAGGCGTCCATGCGTATCCTGATCATCACTTCCTGGGCGACCGACGTGATCGGCGGCAGCGGGACCGCCGTATTCTTTCACAGCTTCGCCGACGGCCTGAGCGAGCGTGGGCTGGATGTCCAGATCATCGCGCCGAACTTCGACACGTCCGATTATGTGGATGTCACGCTCCAGCGCTTCCTGTTCAACACCGAATTGCGCACCGATCCGCGCCTTGCCCAGGCGGACGTGATCATCGGCTTCGACTTCGACGGCTACGGGCTGGACCCCGCCACGCGCCCGCCCATGATCGCTTCGGCCCACGCCATCTACGGCGACCTGATCCAGTGGGAGAGCGAGCCATTTCGCACGATGGTGTATGCCCAGGCGTTCTTTGACCGTGTTTCGATGCAGCAGGCCGACCTGGTGACGGCGGGCAGCCAGTACGCAGCCGACCGGATTGTGGCGCTCTATGGCCTGCCGCCGGAGAGGGTGCGCGTTATCCCCCACGGCAGGAAACAACCCGCCTGGATGCCGCTGGTGAACGCCGAGCCGCCCACGCCCAACGACCACCCGGTGCTGCTGAGCGTCGGCAAAATGTACGCGCGCAAGCGCCACGAGGTGCTCTTACGCGCCATCCCGCTGTTGGCCGACAAGCACCCGGCCATCGAGGTGCGCATCGTAGGCGACGGCCTGGAATGGGACCGTTTGCACGCGCTGGCGGCTCAGTTGGGCGTGGAGAAGTACGTCACGTGGCTGGGGCACATTGGCGACGACGCGGCCTTCGCGCGGGAGTGGCGTCAGGCGGATGTGTTTGTGCATCCCAGCGCGCAGGAGAGCTTTGGTTATGTGTACCTGGAAGCGATGACGTTGGGCAAGCCCATCGTGGCAGCGCACGCCGGAGCGGCGCCGGAAGTGGTGGGCGACGCCGGGCTGCTGGTCGAGCCAGAGAACCCGGCGGCGCTCGCTTCGGCCATTGATAGCCTGTTGCGCGATGCGGCGCTGCGTGAGCAGTATCGCCGCCGGGGCATGGCCCGTGCGCCGCGCTTCACGCTGCCGCGCATGATCGACGGCTATGTGCACGCCATTGAGAGGGTGTCCACGCTGCGCTTACCGAGCCGGTGATTTTGATCCGTCCGAGGGCGGCTCCGCGTTGGGGGTGTCCAGAAGCTCGCTGATGGTGCTCATCAGCTCGGCGAGGCCAAAGGGCTTGGGCAGGAAGCGCGCCACGCCCGACTCCATCGCCTGCTGGATGACTTCCACGTCGGCGTTGGCGCTCATGAGCACGATGGGCGCGTCCGGGTGGGCCTTGCGCGCGATCTGCACCACGTCCAGCCCCGTCCCGTCGCCAATGTCAATATCGCTCAGGACGAGGTCAAAACTGTGGCGCGTCAGCCGTTTGGTGGCCTTGCTCAGGCTGCGTGCCCCGCGCACCTTGTAGCCGAGGTCGCGCAGTACCTCGCGCACCGTTTCACGGAACATGGAATCGTCTTCGACCACAAGAATGCGAGGCGTATCTTTCCGCGACATGAACCGCTGCCCGCTACCCTTCCCACGTACCCCGTAAGGGACGAAATGGGGGCCTGCCAAGCGCCCCCATTTCATTTTAGACTGGGAATATGGAAGAGAATGTTAAGAACAGGCTACGCTCAGGACATGGCCGCCTCGGCAGGGACGTGCATCGCGCTCTCGGCTGGCGCTTCCGCATCGACTTCCGCCGCCTGACCCCGGTTCTCGATATTGCGGATGGCCGGGTTGAAGCGCATCAGCACCCCAACGCCGATGCACACCACGCCCGCCACGACGTACCACGTCTGAATCCCGATGCGATCCGCCACCGGCCCGGCCACGGCAAGGCTCAACGGCGTCATGGCCACCGCGCCGGACATGATCAGGGTGAATACGCGGCCCTGCATCGACGGCTCGACCACCGCCTGAAGCACGGCGTGCAGCGGCCCGTTGGCCATCGGCTGCATGAAGCTGGTCAGGAACATGCCGAGGATGGCCAATGGCAGCGCCGCAGCGGGCGCGACGCCGATCAGCAGCGCCCCGACGCCGATGCCGGCGATGCCCATCATGCTGGTGAACATCCGCGTCTTGAATCCGCCCCACACCGCCAGCGCGAGGCCGCCGATGACCAGCCCGACGCCGCTCGCCGATTGCAGCGCGGCGAGCTGCGGCGCTTCTCCGCCAAAGTGGTTCGTCACGAGCAGCGGGAGAAGCGAAAAGGCCGGCGTCAGCAGGAAGTTGAGCAGCATGGCCAGCCCGATGATCATCAGCAGGGCAGGCCACGCGAATACGTAACGCAACCCGGCGCGGAAATCGCCCCAGACGGACACGGCGCGCCCGCCCTCGCCCGCGGCATGCTCGGCGCGCGCCGGTTGCGGGATGGCGAAGAACAGCAGCGGCGTGACGCCGATCAGCGCCGTCACGATGTCCACGGCGAGCACATTCTGCATGGGCAGCAGGCTGAGCAGCAGCGCCCCGGCGG
>JADZBY010000287.1 GCA_020851855.1 Anaerolineae bacterium | reverse complement strand
GTCCAGGGGCGCGGTGAGGGATGAAGGGATAAGGGATAGGGCAACGCGACATGGCCTACACGTACTATCCGCAACAAACCCTGGTCCTGGGCATGGCGACCCTCATCCGCGAGCGCCGCTTGCCGCCCAACGCCATCGGTGAGGTGCGCATCAGCCAGTACGCCGACGTGGAGCCGAACACGGAAGTGCTGCGCGGCGCAATTCCCGGCGAGTTCATCCTGATCGATGCGCTCAAGCCCTTGCGCCTGAAGCAGGCCGAAGACATCACGCCGGACATGCTGCGCGTGCAGGCGGGCGAAGTCGTCGATACGGACACGCCCATTTTGACCATCGGCAGCGGGCGGCGGGCGCGCTCGGTTTTTTCGCCCGTGCCGGCCATTTTCGCCCGGCTGGACGGCGGGCAGGTCATCTTGCAGGTCGATCCGATGCCCGTATCGGTGCTGGCGCTCACGCCGGGCCGCGTGACGGCCATCAAGGGCGAAAACGCCGTCGTCATCGAGACGACAGGCGCGCTGGTGCAGGGCGCGTGGGGCAACGGCAAGAGCGCCTTTGCCACGCTGACCCTGGAGCCGGCGGGCGGCATTGAGACGTTGGAAGGCGATTCGCTTCTGCAGGAACAGGCGCGCACTGCCGTGGTCATGCGCGGGCCGATTCGTGGGCCGAACGTGTTCGCCATCGCGGCGGCGCAATCCATTCAAGCCCTCATTGCGCCGAGCATGAGCAGCGGCTTGCGCGAAATCGCGCTTCGGCAAACAATACCTGTCATATTGACCGAAGGCTTTGGCGAGCTTGAAATGTCGGAGATCGTGTACAATCTCCTGCGCGGGAACATGGGCCGCACCGTCGCTGTGGACGCCGTCGAGCCGTCGCGCTGGACCGGCGACCGCCCGGAGATCGTGATCCCCATCGGCAGCGGCGGCGGCAGGCCGCCCGCCCCGGTCAAGGATCAACCGCTGGCCGAGGGCGCGCTGGTGCGCATCGCCCGCGCGCCGCGCGCCGGGGTGGCGGGTCGGGTGGTGCGCCTCGTCGAAGCGCCGCGCACCGTGGAAAACGGCCTGCGCCTGGTCGGCGCGGAAGTACAGATCAGCCCGGAGCAAACAGTCTTTGTGCCGCTCGCCAATGTAGAGTTACTGGGCCGTCCGCTGGATGGGTCGGCTGGATGAGGATGTGTCGTTGATCGTGCGTTAGGCTGCAAGGTGCGCGGCAGACACGCCGTGCGAAGGAAGACTTAGAGCCGCTTGGCTGGCGCCGCCTCAAGGGGAGGATAATCCGAAGTTATGAGCAACCGAGGCAGAGACGACGACATATTCACCGTGGATGACTTCGACGAGTACCCTGATCTGGGGGGCGGCGAGGATATCCAGGTCACGACGTCGGTGCCGCAGGCCCCGCGCAACCGGCGGTTCCTGCTGTACGCGTCATTGCTGCTCCTCCTGATCATCGGCGGCGTGGTCCTGATCATCCTCTTCGCCATCGACCAGGGGCGGCGCAATACCGAGCTGCAACAGACCCGCGTGGCCATCGAAGCGACCAACAACGAGGTGTACCGCCAGATCACCCTGACGGTCATCGCCAAGTCGTGGACGCCCACGCCTTCCGCGACGCCGACCAACACGCCGACGCCCACGCCCACGCCGACTTATACGCCGTCGCCCACCGAGACGCCGTCTCCGACGGTGACGATCACGCCGTCGCCCACCGAAGACCCACGCGCCATGACGGCCACGGCGCTCGCCCTGCTGCTCACCCTGCCGCCAGACGCGCTGACGGGCACGGCCCAGGCGCGGCTGTCCACCTTCGTGGCGCAAACGCTCACGGCAGCGGCGGGCACGGTGGCGACCGTGCCGACGCTGGGCGGTACGCAGCCGACGCAGGAAGTAGCCGGCGCGACGGCCACGCCGAGCGGCCCGGTGGTCATCATCCCCGGCGTACCCAACGTAACGGTGCTGCCGCCGCTCACGCCCGGACCGGGCACGGTGTTGCCCACGCTTGAGCTTGGCACGCCCGCGCCCACCGCTCTGGCCGACACGGGCTTCGCCGATGCGCTTCTGGGCGGAGAGGGCACAAACAGCCTGGCCGTGATCGGGCTGGCGGCGCTCGGCCTGGTGGCGGTCATCGTCGCGGCGCGCCGTCTGCGTGTGAGGCCCGCCAAGCCGCACTGATCATCCGGCGCAACACATCCGCGCCCTCTCAACGCCCGTTCGCCGCAGAGATAATGATGCGGCGGACGGGCGCTTTTTGTTGTGGAGAACCCTCACCCCCAGCCCCTCTCCCTCAGAGAGAGGGGTGAAAGACGCAGCAGTGTGTCGCATTCTCCCCTCTCGCCCGCCGGGAGAGAGGGGCCGGGGGAGTGAGGGCATATCTCAGGGCAAACGCATCAAAATCCGTCGTTGAGGCAGGCAGCAGGAAAACACCTCACCCCCTGACCCCCTCTCCATGCCGTTGGGGTCCCCGACCGGGTTCCCATTGAACGCTTGCGTTCAATGGGTGGTCTGGGGTGGCAGGCATGGAGAGGGGTCGGGGGTGAGGGCGCTTTGATGCGATAGCCCTGGGGCGTATCTGCAACCCGTTCGACAGTCCCGCCGTAGTGAGAGACAATTGACGCCATAGAGTGCGCGCCCTTCGGGGAAGGAGTCCCTGTTCATGACCTCTCGCGACCGGTTGATCGGGTTGGGGCTGGTATGGCTGATTTACGCGGCGCTGCTGGGCTACATGATCAGTCAGGGGCCGGCGACGGTGGCCGTATCGGTCCCGTTCATGGTTTTTCTGACCCTCGTGACGCTGCTGGCCTCGTTTTTCCTGACGCGCGGCGCAGCGCCCGCCGCCAACCAGGACCAGGGCAGCGCCCGCGCCGCCCGTGACCGGGAACTGACCGCCGCCAATCCGAAGGCGAAACGCAGCGACCTGGCCCTCGTCGACCGCCTGATCGACTCGATGAGCGATTCCGAACTGGATGCGCTGCGGCAGCGGTTGGAGCAGAGTGGATCGGCGCTCGGCGCGGATGGCGAGCTTACCGACGACGACATCGACCTGGAACGGCTGCGCCGCCGGTCCCGATAGGCGCGACTCCGGCCCATGCCCGTACCGCTCGTCGCACTGCTCACCGATTTTGGCAGCGCCGACCCTTATGCCGGCGTGATGAAGGGCGTGCTGGCGGCGCGCTGCCCCGGCGTGCAGACCATCGACATCACGCATGCCGTCGCGCCGCAGCGCGTGGCCCAGGGCGCGTACCTGCTGCGCGTCGCCTACCGTTATTTCCCGCCGCACACCGTCTTCCTGTGCGTGGTCGATCCCGGCGTGGGCACTGCGCGGCGTGGCTTGGCTATCCAGACGCCTTACGGCGCATTTGTCGGCCCGGATAACGGCCTGTTCAGCCTGGCGCTGGATGACATCGACCGCGACGGCGCGCCGTGGAGCGCCGTGGAATTGCGCGCGACGACGGCGCTGAGCCACACCTTTCACGGGCGCGACCTGTTCGCCCCGGCGGCGGCGGCGCTGGCCTGTGGCGAGCCGCTCGACGCGCTCGGCCCGCCCGTTCACGACCCGATTCGCCTGTCCCCACTGCGCCTGGAACGCCCCACGCCCGACCGCCTCGTCGGGGACGTGATCCACGTCGATCATTTTGGCAACGTGATCACCAGCCTCGGCCCGTGGACGTGGCAGGATACGCATGTCGCGCTTGCGGATGGCCTGCGCGTGCGGGTCAGCTCGGCGCGCGTGGGCGTTCGCAACGTGCAGATCGAGGGCATCGTGCGCACCTATGGCGAGGTGGAGCCGGGCCGCCTGATGGCGCTCATCAGCAGCGACGGCCAGCTTGAGATCGCCGTGAACGGCGGCAGAGCCGCCGCGCAAACCGGTGCGCGGCCCGGCGACCGTGTCACGCTGCGTTTTCAGCCCTGAGTTCCTCACCCTGTACCCGAAGGATACGCCTCATGGACCAGCTTGTCATCGAAGGTGGGCACAGCCTGAACGGCGAGGTGGAGATCGGCGGCAACAAGAACGCCGTGCTCAAGCTCATGGCCGCCTGCCTGCTCACCGGCGAGCCGGTGACGCTGACGAACGTGCCGGACATTGGCGACGTGCGCGTGATGAGCGAGATCATGCGCGGCCTGGGCGCGAGCGTAGAGTGGGCCGGGCCGCACACGCTGCGCATTCACGCCGAGAACCTGACCTCGCACATGGTCGAGGCGCGGCTGGCGCAGAAGATGCGCGCGTCGATTGTGCTGGCCGGGGCGCTGCTGGGCCGGCTCGGCGCGGTGGAGATCGGCGTGCCGGGCGGCGATGTGATCGGGCGGCGGCGGCTCGATACGCACGTGCTGGCCCTGGAAAAGCTCGGCGCGCACATCGAGATGGGCGGCAATTTCAAGATGCAGGCGGATGGGCTGCGCGGCGCAGATATCCTTCTCGACGAGGCCAGCGTGACGGCCACCGAGAATGCCATCATGGCCGCCGCCGTCGCGAAAGGCCGCTCGGTCATTCGCAACGCCGCCTGCGAGCCGCACGTGCAGGACTTGTGTAACTTGCTGAACACACTCGGCGCGCATATCGACGGCATCGGCTCGAACCGGCTGGTGATCGAGGGCGCAGAACGGCTGCACGGCGGCGAGTTCCGCGTCGGGGCGGATTACGTCGAGGTGGGGAGCTATATCGGCGCGGCGGCGGTCACCGGCGGCGAGGTGCGCATCAAGAACGCCGATCCGCAGCACCTGGACATGATCGCGCTCGTCTTCCGCAAGCTGGGCGTGGCCTGGGACGTGGACGGGAGCGACATCATCGTGCGACGCGGGCAGGAGATGCGCATCCAGCCGGACCTGGGCAACCGCATCCCGGTCATCAAAGCCCAGCCGTGGCCAGCATTTCCCACCGACCTGATGAGCATCGCGCTGCTGGTGGCCACACAGTGCGCGGGCGCGGTCATCTTCCACGAGTGGATGTACGACGGGCGGCTGTTTTTCACCGACAAGCTGGTATCGATGGGCGCGCGCATCGTGCTGTGCGATCCGCACCGGGCGTTGGTGCAGGGACCGGCGGCGCTGCGTGGCGGCGTGACCATTTCCAGCCCGGACATCCGCGCCGGGATCACGCTGCTGTTGGCGGCGTTGTGTGCGCGCGGCGCGACGGTCATCCGTAACGTGGGCCACATCGACCGCGCCTACGAACGAATCGAGGAGAAGATGCGCGCGCTGGGCGCAAAGATCACCCGCGCGCCGGTCGAGGGGGGGTGAGGTTGGAAGCCCGGCGCTAAAGCGTCCGGGCTAAGGCTACGAAGCCCTGCGGGCTAGGGATGTGGGTGGCCAGCCCGAATGGGCTTTGTAGTTTCAGCCCCATGCTTCAGCGTGGGGCGTGTCCTGACAAACCTGTTAGGTCGTGAAGTGAGCCGCCCGGCGCTAAAGCGTCCGGGCTGAAGCTACGAAGCCCTGCGGGCTAGGGATGCGGATGGCCAGCCCGAATGGGCTTTGCAGTTTCAGCGTGGGGCGCACAAATATACGAGGAGATTCAAAGGATATGACCTACTTTCGGCTCCACTACCACTTTGTTTGGACGACCAAGGATCGACTTCCTCTCATCACCGAGTTTAATGAGGAACCAATCTACAAAGCCATTCAAGCGAAAACATCAGAGCTGCACGGGTTCGTTCACGCAGTAAATGGCACTGCAGACCACATTCATGTTGTCGTTACTTTGCCGCCATCCGTGCGACTCTGCGACTATGCGGGTCAGGTGAAAGGCGTATCATCGCATCTGGCTTCTCGGTTGGCCGATTGTTATGAACCCTTTGGCTGGCAGCGCGAATACGGCGTCCTCACGCTCTCTGAATCCCATTTGCCGACCCTGATCCGCTACGTGGAACAGCAAAAACAGCACCACGCGATGAAGACACTCGACACACGCCTTGAACCGGCGTAGAACAGAGCCGCCCGGCGCTAAAGCGTCCGGGCTAAGGCTACGAAGCCCTGCGGGCTAGGGATGCGGGTGGCCAGCCCGGATGGGCTTTGTAGTTTCAGCGCGTCCTGACGAAACCTGTTAGGCCGTGAAGTGAGCCGTCCGGCGCTAAAGCGTCCGGGCTAAGGCTACGAAGCCCCATGCTTCAGCGTGGGGCGTACCCGCGTGGCTGAACGCCTGGCGCTGATTCCATCGAGAACCTGTAAAAACGGAATACAAAAACGCTACCCCCGGGGGCATTTTCGCGTATTATGTCTTAGTAATGCCCTCACTGAAGGAGGGGGCGCTCCCATGAACATCGTGACTGTGCTTCTCCTCGCCGCAGTGCTGCTCGTCGTGCTGTTTTTCCTGGCCGGCATCCGCATCGTACCGAACAACCGCGTCGGCATTGTCGAGAAACGCTTCTCTGCCAAAGGCTCGGTCAAAGCCGATAGCTTTATCGCCCTCAATCACGAGGCGGGCTATCAGCCGAACGTGCTGCGCGGCGGCGTCTTCTGGATGATGCCCATCCAGTACAAAGTCCACCTCGCGCCGCTGGTGACCATCCCGCAGGGGCAGATCGGCTATGTCTTCGCCCGCGACGGCGTGCCGCTGGCCCCCACCCAGGCGCTCGCGGCGGTCATCCCCGAAGGCAACAACTTCCAGGAAGTCGAGGCCTTTTTGCGCAACCGTGGCCAGCGTGGGCCGCAGCGGGAAATCCTGCGCGAAGGCACGTATGCCCTGAACCTGGCGCAGTTCATCATCTTCACCGAAGCCGGGACGTACCACCTGTCCATCAACTACCAGGAAAACGCGCTGATCGAGCAGATGGCGAACCTCATCGACGAACGGCAGGGCTTCCGGCCCGTCGTGATCAAGGGCACGGATGACCTGGTCGGCATCGTCACCGTGCACGACGGCCCGTCGCTGGGCACGGACGAGATCATTGCCCCGTCAGTCGGTGAAAAGGCGTCCGACGTCGAGACGTACCACAACAATTTCCAGGACCCGGAGCGGTTCTTGCGGGCCGGTGGCCGCCGTGGCCGCCAGCTTCAGGTCCTCGTCGAGGGCACGTATTACGTCAACCGCCTGTTTGCCACCGTCGAGATGATCCCCAAGACCGTCATCGAGGTCGGCAATGTCGGCGTGGTCGTGTCTTACGTCGGCGAGCGCACCAGCGACCTGTCCGGCGAAGACTACAAACACGGCGAGATGGT
>JADZBY010000286.1 GCA_020851855.1 Anaerolineae bacterium | reverse complement strand
TCTCCGTTCCGCCAGGCGCTTCACTCACGGCCTCAGCCGGTCGTGCCTGCGAGTCCTGGGTGTTTTCCGGCTCGTCCGGAGTCCCGTCGCCAGTGGGCATTCCTGGCGCGCGGTGCGTATCATTCAGCGCATCGGTCATCCACCATCTCCTCGTTTGGCGCCGTGAATCGTCAAAAAAGATGGCTCACCGTCCGGGCGGCCAATCCGTTCAAAGTGTACGACAGGCGTATATGATTTCCGTAAGCGCCTGTGTTAATTTTCCGTAGAATCCGTGGGCTGTCTGGGCCGCGAGCCGCCCGTCAACCGCCAAAGTGGGCGTCAAAGTAGCGCCGCACGCTGCCCAGTCCGGACCAGGGATACATGGACGGGCGGATGGGCGCTTCCTGCCGGGAGACGTACATGAAGACCAGCGCATCGCCCTGGTAAATGCGCGATTCGTCCTCACGCTGGGTCAGGATGAAGAGGCGGCGCTCCTGGTAATAGGCTTGCAGCATCGGGCCGGCGCTGCTCGCGGTGAACTCGACGTAGTCCGGCGTGCCGAGCGCCGCCAGAATGGCTTCCAGGCGGATGTGGTCGAGTGGGCTGGGCGGCAGCTCGCGGTCTTTGAGCAAGGCGGGCGGCTCCAGCAGGATATCCACGAGCGCCAGCCGCCCTTCGCTGTCCCCGATCAGGCCCACTCCTACCGAAGCGCCGCCAAATAACATGCCGTCGCGCGCCGGATCGGCCACGGCGACCATGTCGCGGGTGAGCGGGTGCTCACGCAGCGTGTGCACGGCGTCATCGAGCATCGTCTCGCCGGGGCGCACGCCGAGAAGGCACGGCCCGTCGCACGGTGCGCCGTCCGGATAGGTGAACAACAGCGCAAATCCGCTCTGCGCCTCGGCGCGCCGCGCCAGGATCACCACGCCGAGCAGAATCACCGTTAGCGCCGCGAAGATAAGCGCCGCGACTCGCCACCCGAAACCGAACACCGGTCCGACACCTGCCCCTGCCCTGTTGGCAGATTATCAACGGAAGCGTCAGGCACAGAGTCAAGAAGTAGTGTATCATGGATAGAGTCTCGCAATCGTCGCGGACCTTTCAGGCTCCCGGAAGTGTTCCGCTGCCGCCATCGAGTATCGTCGCTGTGAGACAGACCACCTCGCCATACGATGAGCACATTGCCCGTGTGAGGTTGGGGCACACAGGCGGTACTCCAGGGCCTCATCACATTCTTAGTGCACGCATCTGTGTATATTAGGTGTGCCTGAACTCTCCCTGCGCCTTATTTTGTGCAGGGTTCTAACTACTGCGACGACAAAATGTGTTACACTGGAAGGCAGTGTACGCCGGGTTGGGGAAAGCGCACCTTCCAAAATCGACATAAACGCCGTCTTACCCACCCCCGGATGGAGCGCCTATGTCTGTGTATAATGGCAGGCTGGCCCTGCGCAACCGACACTATGTCGTCATCGATCTGGTGTGCTTTGTGTTCGCCGCCGCCGCCAGTTTCGCCATACGCTTTGAGCGCGTGGATGCGTTCACAGTCGAACAGGGTGCGGCGCTTTTTCTCCTTCTGGTCGTGCTCATCAAGCCCCTCGTCTTTTTCTCGTGGGGCATGTACCAGCGCTACTGGTTCGATGCCGGCGCAAGCGAACTGATCCTCAGCGCCAGCGCGTCGGTCCTGTCCGGGCTGTTGCTCACGGCGCTGGTCTTCGCCGGGACGATGATCCTTCGTGAGCCAGAACTGAGCATTCCGCGTTCTATCCCCATCATTGATACGCTCGTCACGCTCACGCTCGTCGTCGGCAACCGCTTCTCCGTGCGCGCCTACAACCACATGATCTTGCGCCGCCGGAGCACCCGCCCTAGCGCTGCAAGCCGGGCCAAACGGGCGCTGATCATCGGCGCGGGCATGTCCGGCACACAGGTGTTGAATGCCCTGGGGCACGAGCCGGGGCGGCTCACCGCGGTCGGCTTCCTGGATGACGATCCGGCAAAAGAGGGCACGCTGGTGCGCGGTGTGCGCGTCTTGGGCAAGCTGAGCGACATTCAGCGCACGGTGCGCGAGTACGAGGTGAAGGTTGTCGTCATCGCCATGCCGTCCGCGCCGGGCGCGGTCATCCGCCGCCTGATGCACGACTGCCAGGAGATGCGCATCGAGTACCACATCATGCCCGGCGTCTTCAACGTGCTGAGCGGCAATTCACCCGCCACAATAGGCGAATTGCGGCGCGTCTCGCTGGCGGACCTGCTGCGCCGGCAGCCGATCTGCCTCGACACGTCCGACATCCACGCCAAACTGGCCGGGCGCTGCGTGCTCATCACGGGCGCGGGCGGCTCGATTGGCTCCGAGTTGGTGCGCCAGATCATGGGGTACGGCCCGGCGCGGCTGCTGCTCGTCGGGCACGGCGAAAACAGCCTGTTTGCGCTGGAAAGCCAGCTCAAAGAAGAAAAATGCGCCGTGCCGTACCATTTGCTGCTGGCCGATGTGCGCGACGCGAAGCGCATGGAGCGCATCTTCGAGCAGTGGCGGCCTCAGTTCATCTTTCACGCCGCCGCGCACAAGCATGTGCCCATGCTGGAAAACAACCTGGTCGAAGCCGTCAGCAACAACGTGATCAGCACGTCCGTCTTGATCAGCCTGTGCGAGCGGTACGACGCCGAGCGCATGGTGCTCATCTCCACCGACAAGGCGGTCAAGCCCACCAATGTGATGGGGATGAGCAAACGCGCCGCCGAGCTGCTCATGCTCAGCGCGTCTGCCCACAAACCTGGCCGCTACGCTGTGGTCCGCTTTGGCAATGTCCTGGGCAGCCGGGGCAGCGTCGTGCCGACCTTCGAGCGCCAGATCGCGGTCGGCGGCCCGATCACGGTCACCAGCGAGAAGATGACGCGCTTCTTCATGAGCATCCCCGAAGCGACCCAGCTTGTCTTGAAAGCCGCCGCGCTCAACGGCATCGGCACGCTGTTTGTATTGAACATGGGCGAGCCGGTCCCGATCATCGAGATGGCCAAAGACCTGGTCCGCCTCAGCGGGCTGGTCCCTTACGAGGACGTAGATATTAAAGTGACCGGCTTGCGGCCCGGCGAGAAGCTTTATGAAGAGCTGTTCTGGGACGACGAGCATCATGTTCCCGTCGAGCAGGGCGCGATCTTCGTGGTCAAGAACGGAGATCACGTCAATGGCCGAGGGGCGGCGCTGTCCGCCGAGATCGAGGCGCTCATCGGGGCGGCGCGGTCCTACGACGAGGACGGGGTGCGCACCCGGTTGGAGCGCATTGTGTTCACCGGGACCACACACGAGCGTTCCAACGGCCATCACTCCGTGCAAACCATCGGCTAAGATATGACGTGAGGCTCGGCTTTTACGCGGCGTGATTTGTGTGCATTCCAGCACAAGTTCGGGAGTATAATGGGCGGAGCATTAGGCGCTTTTACCATTTTAGTAGCCTGCGTTCGGGCGGTGTTGCCTTTTCCACTACACCGAACAACATAGCATCAGCGCAGCACAGGTCACAAGGCCGAGCGAATCGAAAGGAAGAGCCTCTCATGTCACGATTTCGCGGTTTCAGACTTGCCTTGAGCGTCGTCACGGTGATCGCGGCGGTGGCAGCGGTCCTGGCCTCGGCGTCACTGGTGGGCCTTCAGGCACAGAGCTTTTCTGCGACGCTCAGCCCCATTGCAGGCGTGGTGCAGGTGCTCGCGCTGGGCGAAACGGACTGGCAAAACGTCGTCGAGACGACCCTGATCAACCAGGGCGATCAGATTCGCACCGGCAACGACGGTCTGGCCCGGCTCAACGTCGTCACCGGCATCTCGGTGGACATTCACCCGACCACCTGGGTCGAGGTGAATGACCTGTCGTTGGGCGAAGGCGACAACAGCGCGCTGACGTACAGCCTGTTCCAGATCGTCGGGCGCACGTATGTGTACGTCGACCAGGAATTGAACCCCGAGGACCGCGTCCAGGTCATTTATCCCACGGTGGGCATCGTCGTCACCGGCACGAAATTCTTCAACTTCATCCATCCGAACCTGAACGCCTTTGTGATGGTCGAAGAGGGCGAGACGAACGTCGAGGGCGCGGATTTGCCGAACGTCACCGTGACGCCCGAAAACGCGCTGTACATCGAATTTGACCTGCCACAGCCGATCCCGCAGGTCTGCACGCTCGACCTGCTGCGCACGGCGGTCCAGAAACGTGAGATCACCGACATTCGGCCCAATAACCAGGGCATCCAGGCCCTGCGCCGCCACCTCGTCGAGGCCGTCACCGGTCAGGTGAACCTCGAAGTGCGCCCGTACATGCGCGCCCTGCTCGGTCTGCCGCCCATCGACCTCACAGCGCTGACCCAGGAAGAGGATGTGGACGAGCTGGCCGAGCTTCTGAACGCCATCCCGACGTTTGACGGCGACGGCATGGAGCTGATCGAGTTCCTGGCCGATTACCGCGAGTTCTGGCAGGTGTACTTCAGCACCATGTCCTCGGCGCCGCTCGCACCCGAAACGTGCGGCAATGGCGAGCGCGACGACGACGAGACGGCCCAGAACTGCCCGACAGACTTTGCAGATGTGCAGCCCTGCGGCAATAGCCTGTGCGAAATCGACCGCATGATCCAGGGCGACCTGGGCGAGTCGGTCATCAACTGCCCGGCGGACTGCCTGCCTTACCCGGACCTGGCGCGAAGCTGCGGCGCGATCCTGCGCGGCATCATCGGCAGGCCGCCGCCCCAGCTCCCGACGCCATCCGGCGTGGGGTGAGAGGGACAGGTTGAGAAGGCGCGAGCGCGTGTTATGCACGTCGTGCGGCGGGCACTGCCCAAAGCAGCGACGTCAACGCGCTGGCCTCACCCCCGGCCCCTCTCTGTGCCCGCCACCCCATACCGCCCATTGAACGCCCTGCGTTCAATGGGGACCCGGTCGGGGACCGCGGCAGGCCTAGTACCACAACCGGGACAGAACACCCCCTAACCCTGCCCTTCCCCCATGAAGAGGGGAAGGGAGAAACCCGGCTTTGTAGGCCCATCCCTCTTCATGGGGGGGGTGGGGGAAACAAGCCTGAATCCTCACCGAGTGGATGTACTTCAGATAGCAGCCAGGGATGAGGCGCTTCCCCTACGTTTGCCTGCCCTTCGTTTGCCGCTAGCCCGCACAACCTGTAGACTCCGTGTTACCGCGTAATCTTTACTGCAACTTCAAGCGAGGCTGAGGAATACCATGGGCCGCGTGCGCCTGCTGGCTGGAATGTCGGTCGTTCTTCTCATTGCGTGGCTGATGCTGGCGGGCGTCGGGGCAGATACCGCGCTGTCCCAGGGCAAAGCGACGCCCGTCCCGGCGATCACGAGCACACCGCCTGCCATCGATCTGGTAGATGCGGCGAAGACGCTCGAACGTCTGCACGCCGCGGCCATCCCCGCGCGCGACCGGGTCGATCTGGCGCGCCGCCTGATGGGCATCACCAGCCTGCCCAACCCGCCCACCACGCCGCGCGAGTATCAGCTTGGCGACCACGAATCGTTCACCGCCGCCGATCTGACCAACGGCGGCATCCGGACGGTTGACGCGCAACTGGTGTACATGACGCCGCACGTCTACGTCTGGTTTGAGGCCGGCGCGCCGGCCCCCATGGACGAGGTGCGGCGCAGTGCGGACAACTTCGAGAACGTGATCTACCCGATCATGCACTCGTACTTTGGCTCGGAAGACACGCCCGGCATCGACGGCGACCCGCGCCTGCACATCCTGCACGCTTACAACCTGGGCGACGACGTGCTGGCTTATTACGACGCCGAGTCGGAGCTTCCGCGCACCATCGCGCCGGACAGCAACGAGCGGCAGATCTTCTTCGTCAACCTGGATACGATGGGTCAGGACCTCGCCAGCCTGGATTACGAAGCCACACTCGCCCACGAGTTCCAGCACATGATTCACAACAACGTCGATCCCAACGAGAGCATCTGGTTGGATGAAGGGCTGGCCGAAGTGGCGGCGCAGCTGACCGGCTTCCAGACCCAATCGACCTTCACCAGTTCCTTCACCGATGCGCCGGATACGCAGCTGAACAGCTGGACCAACCTCGGCGACGCCAACAGCCACTACGGCGCGTCGTTCCTGTACCTGATGTACTTCATGAACCGCTTCGGGGAAGACGCCATCCGCGCCC
>JADZBY010000814.1 GCA_020851855.1 Anaerolineae bacterium | reverse complement strand
GTGCGGACAACGCAGGCGTTGTCCCTACGGCGTATCGCGTAGGGACGAGGCCTGCCTCGTCCGCATTGGGCCTGTCCGCCCCGATCTCGTCCGCATTGGCCGCGTCGACCTCGCCACGGACGGGCGGGATTTACCCACGCGGGGCGCGCAGGCAGGCGAAACCCACCGCGCCCGGCCCGATGTGCGCGCCGATCACGGGCGTCACCTTCACGTCAATCGGGTCACGCACGGCGGGAAACAGGTGGCTGCATTGCGCCCACAGAGCCTGTGCGCCGTCCCGGTTGTCGGTATGGACCAGCGCCAGCCGCTCCACCGGGCCGATTTCCTGCGCCAGCTCCACCAAGCGCCGTGCGGCCATCTTGCTGGTGCGAATCTTCTCCGATTCGGCCTTGCCATTGTGCATCTTAAGGATGGGCTTGATCTGAAGCAGCGTGCCCAGGCCGTTCTGAAAGCCGTTCACGCGCCCGCTGCGGTACAGAAACTCTGTGGTGTCCAGCGTGGCGAAGACGTAGGCGCGACCCCGCAGTTCGTCCAGCAGGGCGACGATCTCGGCTACGGAGCAGCCGTCCGCCGCTGCCTGGGCCGCAAGCTGAACCATGAAGCCCAATCCCAGGCTGAGTTGGCCGGAGTCGATCACGGTCACGCGGGCGTTTTTGATCATGTCCGCGCCGAGCCGGGCGGCGTTCACCACGGCGCTCAGGCTAGGCGCGATGTGGATAGACATGATGTCGGTCGCGCCTTCGTCCGCCAGCCGGTTGTAGACCTCGGCAAACTGGCCGGCTCCGGGCACGGCGGTGGTTGGGAAGGGCTGGTAACCGGGCAAGCCGGCGTAAAATGCCTGCCGCGTGAGGTCGATGCCGTCCAGGTAGCTTTTTGCGCCAATGTTGATGTACAGCGGGACCACGGTGATACCGTGCGCCGCGACGATGTCTGCCGGTAAATCGCAGGTGCTATCGGTGACAATTCGGATGGTCATGACGGGCCTCGCAGGCTACCGGCTCGCTGGCGCGACGGGCGGACGGGGGATGAGGACCGGAGTCCGGGCTTTGTAGGCTTCGTAATCGGGCTGGCCGCCCCATTTTGCATCGGCGCGCGATTCGAGCATCGGCACGCCGCTGACGCGCATCAGCAGGAAGGCGACGAAGAGCGGCGAGACGAGCGTCAGGTATTGCCAGCCGCTCAGGGCCGGGAAGGCGATGATGGCCACACCGAACCACAGCACGATCTCACCGAAGTAGTTCGGGTGGCGCGACCACGCCCACAGGCCGGTATGGATGAAACGGCCCGCGTTGCCGGGCTGGGCGCGAAAGGCGCTTTTTTGTCCGTCTGCGACGGCTTCGATGCCAAAGCCCAGCAGCCACACGGCAGCGCCGACCACGGCGAACAGGTCCAGGCCCGGATTGCGCCCGGACGTGATGGCGGCCAGCGCGGCGGCCAGCGTGAAGGACACCCACAGGCCCTGGAGCGTCCAGGCGACCAGGAAGCGGGCGAACGAGGGCTTGATCGAGTCAAAGCGGCGGTCAGCCCCGGCGGCGTGCACGCGCCGGTAAAGGAACGTGCCCAGCCGGGCAGCCCACACCACGACCAGCGCCCAGAGCAGGTAGGGCCGGGGGCCGTCGCGCGGGCTGAGCAGAACGGCCAGCGTGCTGATCGTGAGGTAGGTTAGGCTGCCGGTCAGGTCATAGAAGCGCTCGGTTTGCCGGCTGAAGGCGGGGACAAAGGCGATCCACTGGATGATAAACGCCAGCGCGACGCACAGGGCAAACAGGGGAATGCCCGCAACGGCGGCTCCGCCCTGGCTGCCGGCCCAGGCCAGCGCGGCGGCGATGAGCAGCACGATGGGGAGTGCGATAAGGGCCTTACGG
>JADZBY010000285.1 GCA_020851855.1 Anaerolineae bacterium | reverse complement strand
CGCCGACCCGGATTACGCGGCGAAACTGCGCAACCTGCGCAGCATGGGCGCTGTGGTCCTGATTCTCGCGCTCAAGCGGCAGTTGCTCACCGACGGCACGTACTGGCTGAACCTGCCCGCTGCCAGCCCCGACAAGTCAAAGAGCGAGTTCCCGTTTCTGGCGCTTGTGGAGCACACGAATTACCTGCCGCGTGAGCACTATGGGAGCGATCACATCGTCTACTGCGGCGACTACGTGCTGCCCGACCATCCGTACATGAGCATGGACGAGGACACGCTGGCCGAGCTATTCAGTGGGGCGCTCAAGCGGGTCAACCCGGCCTTTTCGCCGGACTGGGTGCGCCGGCGCTGGGTGTTCCGCGCGCCGTATGCGCAGCCCATCCCCTTCGTCAATCACTCGCAGAACATCCCCGACCTGCGCACGCCGATTCCGGGGCTGTACCTGGCCAGCATGAGTCAGGTGTACCCCTGGGACCGGGGCACGAACTACGCGGTGCAGATCGGACGTCAGGCGGCGGCGCGGCTAATGGGGGAGATGAAGTAGGCCTCACCCCTGACCCCTCTCCATCGCGTACGATAGAGAGGGGAACCACCCGGCGACGCCTGCCCAGACGGCGATTCTCCCCCTCTCCACGCTGTACCCGGCGTGGAGAGGGGGCCGGGGGGTTGAGGAAAGCCCGGTCTCACCCCTGACCCCTCTCCATCGCGTACGATAGAGAGGGGAACCACCCGGCGACTCCTGCCCAGACGGCAATTCTCCCCCTCTCTACGCTGTACCCGGCGTGGAGAGGGGGCCGGGGGGTGAGGCGTCCTCTTCCACTTTGTGCGGCTTGCACAACTGGCCTAAAGCGCGTTATGATGACGGCGATGCTTCAGGTTGTGAGTGCTCGCGTTGACATTCACCGAAACTCCCGTGTTGACCCTTCTGGAAGTCTGCCGCCACGCGCTGCCGCTGAATACGTCCGTTGTGGCAGGCGCGCAGGCGACCGACCGCAACGTGCGCTGGGCGGTATCTGCCGAGCCGCACGCCTTGCCCTACCTTGAGGGCGGCGAGCTGGTCGTGCTCATCCCCGGCGAGGGCGACTTGGGCGTTTTTCTCCAGCACTGCGCAGACGCGGGAGCCGCCGCTGTGGCTATTCCCGGCCCTGCCGATGCCGTCACCGCCGCCGCCGCCGACCAGCTTCATCTGCCGCTGCTCAGCCTGCCCAAAGACAGCCGCCCGCGCGAAGTCGAGCGCTCGGTCATCAATCTGCTCCTGAACCGCCAGAACCACCTGGAGCGGCTCAACGCGCAGATCGGGCGGCAACTGGTGCGGCTGGCCTCGGAAAACGCCGGGCTAGAGCGCATCACACATACGCTGGCCCAGTACATCAACAAGGGCGTCGTGGTGCAAGACAAGCACCTGCGGGTAAAGCACTCGGCGGCGTCGCCCGAACTGACCGGCGTGTGGGAAGGCGTGCTGGACTATCTGAAAGAGCGCCGCCACCTGCCCGAATCGCTTCAGGACCGGCACAAACTGGCTCCCCAGGCGCTCTCCGGCGTGCAGCAGAGCTTCGAAGCGGCCAGTACGTCACTGGCGCGGCTGGTGGTGCCCATTATCAACCAGGGCGTCGGGCGCGGTTACCTGTCCTTCATCGCGCCGCACGAGCACGCCTATGACGAGGTCGATACCCTGGTGCTCAACCAGGGCGCGATGGTCTGCGCGTTGGAGATGGCGCGGGCCAAGGCCATCAGCGAGATCGAGAAAAAGCTGCGCGGCGATTTCCTGAGCAGCCTGATGGCGGGCACGCTCAGCGAGGCAGAAGCCCAGGCCGAAGCCGACCGCTGGGGCCACGACATGAGCGCGCCGCATGTCGGGCTGGTCATGACCTGGTACGGCGACAAACGCCCGTCCGACCGGCGGCTGGAAACGCTGGTGAACGGGCTGGTGGCAGGCCGCGAGAAACAGGTGCTCTCGCATTTGCGCGAAAACGAGCTGCGCCTGTTCTTCACCAGCGACGCCGACGATCTGGTGCAGGCGGCGCGCGAGTTTGCCGAAGAAATCACGCGCGAGGCGCGCAAAGAGTTCCGTCAGGCAAAGATCGCCATCGGCATCGGCCCGGTGGCCACGCGCATCTGGGACTGGCAGGCATCGTACCGCGAGGCGTACAAGGCCGCCGACATCGCGCGCCGCCTGGCGTCCGAAGCGCCGCTCTATTCCGGCGACCTGGACATCTACACGTTGCTGGTCCGGCCCGATTTTCGCGACGATTTTCGCGCGCTTCGCGACAAAATGATCGGCAATTTGCTGAAATACGAAGAGCGCCAGCGCGCCGACCTGCTCCAGACGCTTGAGGCGTTTTTCCAGTGCCACGGCAACCACAACCAGACGGCGGCCATGTTGAGCGTGCACCGCAATACGCTCTTTTACCGCATGAACCGCATCGCGGAGATCACCGGGTTGGACCTGAACCAGCCCGACGTGCGCCTCGCCGTGCACCTCTCCCTCAAGATTCACCGCCTGCTCGACTCCGGCGGCTGAGCGACGGCCCAGCCCGCCAGGACGGCGCGACCGGGCCGCTTACGGGCACTTTGCCGAAGCCTTTAACATTCCCACCACAATCGCCAACGCATTCTTGTGCAAACCGCACAAGGAACGGCGCAGAAGTTTATCTGCCTTGCCTAAGACACCTGTGCGGCTCCATCTGTAAAATCTGTGACGATTGGAGCACATCCGCCCACCCCTAGGAAGTGAAGGAGTTGCCCGGTGACAGACCAGCAACTTGTCTCGACCCTCAATACGCCGCGTATGGCCATTCTGCGCAGCGGCAGGACCGACTGGATTCACCGCTGGCTGGACGGCGAGATGCCCGACGCCAGCACGCTCGATCACCACGGCTTCCAGCCCTCGCAATATTATGCCGTGGCCATCTACAAGCCTGTCCGTGAAGCGGCCAACGCCAGCAATCCTGTCACCAGCGCACAGCTTGCCGCCTTCTTGCACACCGAAGCGTCGCGGCGCAACATCTGCGGGCCGGTATTCCCTTACGATACGCAGGCGGCGGTGTTGTTCCACCCGGTGGAAGACCCGCAGCAGACCACGCGCCTGAAGCGCAAGACGGAAGAGATCCGCAAGCAGCTCTCGGCGCGTCTGCACGGCGTGGAGATTCAGGGCGGCGTTGGCAGGCCGGCGCGCGGCATGGAACCCCTGCGCCAATCGTTCCGCGAGGCCGAAAACGCCGTGCGGCTCAACGACGAGCTGGGCAAAGCGCCGTGCGCGACGTTCTTCGGCAATTCCAGCCTGTTCACGCTGCTGCGCTCGCTGCGCAACCCGAACGAGCTGAGCCGCTTCTGCGACAGTTGGCTGGCCGATCTGGTCGCCTATGACGAGCGCCAGCATAGCGACTTGCTGGTCACGCTGCGCACGTATTTCGCCAACAACGGCAATACGGCGCTGACGGCCAAAGAACTACGCATCCACCGCAATACGCTGGCCTACCGGCTGAACCGTATCGCGGAGATCACGCACCTGGACCTGGAAGACGCCGACGTGCGGCTGAACCTGCACCTGGCGCTCAAGGCCCTCGAAGTCATCGAGGCGTCGCGCTAAACGCCCGGCGGCCTGTGTTGGGCAACATGACGGCCCCGCTCCCGTTGGTCGTACGGGGAAGGGGCCGTTTTGTGTTTGTGACCCTCACCCCCGGCCCCTCTCCCTCAGAGAGAGGGGAGAAGAGGCGAGAGGCGACAGGAGCGCGGACACCAGAGGTGCGGACACCACAGGTGCGGACGTGCGGACGAGGCAGGCCTCGTCCCTACACGACGCGGCGAGCGTGTGAAGGCTATCGCCCACCTTCCGGATTCGTCCGTTGCGATGCAGGCCAGACCTGGCTGGGGATGGTATGTGGATCGTTCTCGGTCAGGCGGTGCAGGCGGCGCACCATCTTGCGCGCATCCTCGACCCGCACGGCAATCAGGCGGCGGCGGCCCGGCCCGGTCGCCTCGGCCACGAAGTGCACGCCGAGTTCCTCGCTGGACACGGCAGGTGCGCCGATGGCCGCCACGACCATCACCGGCTCGATACGCCAGCGTGGCAGCTCGGCGGTCAGGCGCTCGACGAGCGGCCCGGCGGCGAGCCGGCCCTCGCTGGTCGGGATGACAAAGACGAGTAGCGCCTGAAGGTGGCTTTGCATGACGATGACCGGCCCCATGACCGCGCCGCCGACCAGATGGCGTATCTGGCCCAGGAACTCGCCCAGGTCGAGCGGCTCGCCGCGCATGGTCAGGCACACGCCGTGCACCGCCGAGACGGCCTTCAGGGCGGGGCCGGCGTCCGGCGCTTCCGCCTGGATGAGCGTCCCGGCATGGTCCAGGTTGTCGGGGTTGCGCACGCGGAGCGGGATGGCGCGCTGCGCGAGCGGCTCGACCGCGTCCGGGTGCAAGACGCGCGCCCCGAAGTAAGACAGCTCACCGACTTCCTCATAGGACAGCACCGGGATCACACGCGCGCCGGGAACCCACTCCGGATCGGTGGACATGATGCCGTCCACATTGGTCCACATCCAGACCTCGTCGGCCCGCAACGCCGCGCCGAGCAAGGTAGCGGTCAGGTCGCTGCCGCCCCGGCCCAGCGTCGTCAGCGCGCCGCCGCGCGCCGCGCCCACGAAGCCGGCGATCACCGGCACGACGCCCCGATCCAGCACCGGGCGCAGCAGGCGGTCCACACGCTCTTCGATCAGGTCCACCAACGGGTTCGCGTTTGGGTGAATGTCGTCGGTCACAATCAGCGTTTCGGCCTCGACCAGGGACGCCGGGACGCCCTGATCGCGCAACATGGCGGCGACGATGGCGGCGATGATCTGCTCCCCGGCGGCCATCACGATGTCCGACTCGCGCGACGTGGCGGTGCGCGCGGCCAGCACCCGGTCGCAGGCGGTGATCACGTCGAACAGGCGGCGGTCGAGCACGTCGATCAGGTGGCGGCGCATCCCGTCGGAAAGGGGCAGCGCGGCGATCAAGTCCAGGTGGCGGGTGCGAAGCGCGGCGACCGTGCGCCGGTAGCTGGCCGCGTTCTGCGCCGCGGCCAGTTCGATGGCGCGCACCAGTTCATCGGTGACGCCGCCCATCGCGGAAACGACCACGACGACACGGTCCCAGGCCTGCATCTCCGATTGCACGATCTGCGCGACGCGCGCCAGCCGCTCTGCGTTGGCCGTCAGCGAGCCGCCGAACTTCATGACCAGGGTCGCCATCGCTTCACTTGCCCTGTGCACACATCCGGACGAAGATAAGTGTACCGTGCTCTGGCGGGTTTGTTGCGAGGAACAGGACGTGGCCAGCAGGACAAATGCCTCACCCCCTGGCCCCCTCTCCACGCGGAGTACCGCGTAGAGAGGGGGAAATGGCGCGGCGGCCACGCCGCCGATCTCTCCTCTCCATGCCGACGGGGTCCGCTTTGGGGTGGCGGACATGGAGAGGGGCTGGGGGTGAGGATGTTTTGAAGCCGTTGCCCTGACGAGGCCAGCGCCGCGCCTGTACTATACTGGTGCTGCCGTTGTGAGGCGGCGGGGCGCTGCTCCGTCCACTCTGCCCGGCTGCCTTGCGTACCGGATACGTCAATCGTTGTTTTGGAAGGGAATCGCGATACGATGCAAGCGAAAGCCGTTTTCCGCCTCGTCCTTTTCTTTGCCCTCGTGAGCAGCCTCATGGCAAGCGCGCCCGGCGCTGTGCAGGGTGGGCCGCTTCAGGACAGCGCGCCGCCCACCGCTACCCCGCCGCCTGGCAGCGGTGGATTTGCCGTGATCTCGACGCAGGAACTCGATCTGCGCGTCAACGGCGACGACATCGAGGCCGCCTTTCTTGCGCCCAGCGGCGAGCGCTTCGCCCGTTTTCACCGCGTGGAGCGGCAGGTGTGTTTCTACACCATCGACGGGTCGCCACAGGCGTGTTATCCGTTTCCAGAGGGTATGGCCCCCTTTTTGTTCTCGGTGCGCTGGTCGCCGGACAGCGCACGGCTGGTCTTCAGCGACGGGGCCTTACTGGCGACCCGCGAGGACACCGACATCTGGACGCTGGACGCGGCAACCGGGCAGTTCGCCAACCTGACCGACGACGGGTACACGGGCGGCGTCGTGGGCGATCCCGCCGATGCCAATCTGGATTACAGCCCGGTCTGGTCGGCGGATGGCAGTCAAATCGCGTTCTTGCGGGTCGTGCAGCGCGGAGAGGACCTCGGCCCCATCACGCTGACCATCATGCCTTCGACGGGCGGCGAGGCCGTGTCCCTGCGCGAACTGGCCGACTTTGGCCGGTTTCGCATCACGGACATCGCCTGGGGGCCGGATGGGCGGACATTCGCCTACTTCTACGATGTGCAGGGCGATGATGACCCGTCACTGGGCGGAATCTGGCTGGCCCACCCGGATGATCCGGGCACACAGCAAGCGCTGCCCGTTGCAGACGACATTTCCCTGATCCGGATGGCGTTTTCGCCGGATGGAATGACGTTGCTGGCCACGCTCAGGCGCTACGACGGCGACCTCAGAGCGCCAGAAGATTTCCCGGCTTGGCTCATCCCGGTGGACGGCGGTGCGCCGCTCCCCGTCCATGCCGGGCACGTCGTGTATGCGGCGGCATGGCGGGAAGGCAGCCCAACTCCGGCGCTTGCCTATGCGGTGTATGCTGGCCGTGGGCACGAGGCGAATGGGCTGTACTTTACGGCCCAGCCCGGACAGCCGGGCGCGTTGGGCCTGGCGGGCGGTTATCTTGGCCCGGCAGGCGTGGGCCGGGAGATGACGTGGGCAGCCAACGGCGCGCTGCTCGTCGCGCCGCTGCTTGAGCCGCTCGTGGTGGTGCGCACGGGCGCAGAATAGCCTGCACCTGCAACCGCCGTCGCCATGCGCGCGGCGGGCACGGCCAGTCCACACCTGCTCGCCGCGGCGGATGGGCGCAGGTTCTCGTGATGTCGTTAGGGGAAAGGAAGTTCAGCATGAAGCGATCCAATGCCCTCTTCAGCCTTGTTGCGCTGGCGGCCCTGGTTGTGCTGCTCACGTTGAGCGTGCCCGGTGCGGCGCTCGGCTCAACCGGCCAAAAAGGCACGCCGACGCCGCATCCGACGAAGGGCGCGCCGCCCACCGCCACGGCGCAAGCGCCCGCGCCCACGAGCGCGGCAACCACAGGCGGCATTGAAGTCACTTCGACGTTGGAAATGGACTTACTGGCCGGTCCGGGGCGGACAGCCGCCCTTCTCGCGCCCAATGGCGAGCGGTTTGTCCATTTTGGCGAACAGGTGTGCATTTATCGCGTCGACGGGTCGCAAGAAGCGTGCTATACCACCCCCGAAGACATGCGCATCAACACGGAATCGGTGCGCTGGTCGCCGGATAGCACGCGGCTGGCTTTCATGGACAACGACCTGTTCCGCTTCTTCGCCGACACGGACATCTGGACGCTGGATGTGAACAGCGGGCGGTTCGCCAACCTGACCGACGATGGCATCGTCGGCGGCGTCATTCTCAAACAGGTCGATGCGAACCTGGATTATGGCCCGGTGTGGTCGCCAGACGGCCAGGACATCCTCTTCCTGCGCATCGTGCAAACGCAGGGCGACACCAGCCCCGTGACGCTGTACTCGATCCCGGCAGACGGCGGTTCGGCGGCGGCCCGGTACGTGTTGTCCGAGTATGGCCGTTTCCGCATCTTGGGCATTGCGCTGGCCCCCGATGGCGATACCGTCGCCTATTTCCACGATTGGCGCGACTCTGAGGATGCGATGTGGGCGGGCTTCTGGACTTTCAGCCTGAGCAATCCCAATCCGCAGCGCCTGATGATGATCGACTACTTCTCGCTGCCCAACGAGATGGCCTTTTCGCCGGACAGTGCGAATCTGCTCGTCACGCTGCGCACGGGGATGGCTGCGGCGGACGCTACAGCCGGTCCCGAAGCCTATCCGGCGTGGGTCGTGCCGGTGAACGGCGACGCGCCGATGGCCATCGATGCGGCGCACCGCGTGCGGGCAGCGGCGTGGCGTGAGGGCAGCACCGAGCTTGCCTATATCGCGCTGGAGCTTGATAACCCGGACGCCAGCGGCCTGTACATCGCCAGCGGCCCCGGCCAACTCGGCCAGCAGGCGCTACCCGGCGAATGGATCGGCCCGATGAACCAGGGCGACCGGATGGCGTGGGGCGCGAACGGAGTCACGCTGCTGGCGGGCCGGGGCGGCAGGCCGCTCGTCGTGGTGAGCACAAACGTGACCTCGGCGTCGGCAGTGCTTTCCGCGACGCCGACTGCGATGCCCGTGGAAATACTCACCGTGCGCTCGACGCTCAATCTCGACCTCACCGCCGGTCCGGGCGGCACGGCGGCCATCCTCGCGCCGAACGGGGAGCGTTTCGCCCATCTTGCCGAGCAGGTGTGCATCTACACCATCGATGGGGCACAGCAGGCGTGTTATGACTTCCCTGGCGAAGGCCGTGTGAATGTCGAATCGGCGAGCTGGTCGCCGGACAGCACGCGGCTGGTCTTCATGGACGGCGACCTGTTCCGCAACCTCAGAGACACAGATATCTGGACGCTGGACGCCGACAGCGGGCAGTTCACGAACCTGACCGACGACGGCGCGTCGGGCGGCGTGATCTTGAACGAAGTCGACGCCAACCTGGATTACGCCCCGGTCTGGTCGCCGGACGGGACGCAGATCGCCTTTTTGCGCAGCGTGCAGAAGGGCCGCGACACCGGGCCGGTCGCGATCACGACCATCCCGGCGGACGGCGGCGAAGCGGTGGCGCGATACGAGGTGGAAGGGAGCGGCACATTCCGCGTCATGCCCATCGCCTGGGGGCCGGACGGCGATACGATGGCCTACGTGCATTACTGGCGCGGCCAAGAGGATGACGCTCTGGCGGGCGTCTGGGCGCTCAAGCTGAGTGATCCACAACCGGAGCGCATCGCGATCCTCGATAAACCGCTCATGCCCGGCCCGCTGTCCTTTTCGCCGGATGGCGCGAACGTGCTGCTCACCCTGGCAAGCGGCGAGTTCTCGGCGGATTCGCCCGAAGACTTCCCGGCGTGGGTTTTTGGGGTCCATGCGCCGAGCACCTTTGCCGTCGACGCAGCGCACATCATCCGGGCGGCGGCATGGCGGCAGGGCGAGAGCGGCTCTGCACTGGCGTACATCGTGTTCGAGCCGCTGAATCCGGAAGCCAGCGGCCTGTACTTCAGCGGCGCGCCGGGCGAACCGGGCGAGCTTATCCTGAACGGCGAGTTTTTTGCGCCGTCGAGCGAGGGCAACCGGCTGACGTGGGCCGCGAATGGCGCGATCCTGCTGGCACGGCGTGAAGGCTGGTCGCTCGTCGTGGTGAATGTGGGGGAATGACAGATAGGTATGCCAGCGCCGGGCGCTTAAGGATTTCTACCATTCGTAGTAGACCGCAGCGCCCGGCGCTGAAGCGACCGGGCTGAATGTACAAAGCCCTTCGGGTTGAAGGCGCGTCTTTCAGCCCGCAAGGGCTTCGTAGTCTTAGCCCCGTGCTTTAGCGCGGGGCCAGGCCCGGCGCGTTGTCGCCCCGTAATAGGCGCTCCACGGACTCCAGGTCGGGCGTGATGGTG
>JADZBY010000284.1 GCA_020851855.1 Anaerolineae bacterium | reverse complement strand
TGCAGCCGATCTACGGCGGCGCGGCGGCCCGCCCGTTCATCACGCACCACAACCAGCTTCACCAGGACCTCTACCTGCGCATCAGCTTTGAGCTGTACCTGAAACGGCTGCTGGTGGGCATGTATGACGGCGTGTACGAGATCGGGCGCGACTTCCGCAACGAGGGCGTGAGCTTCAAGCACAACCCGGAATTTACCATGCTGGAGTGGTACAAAGCCTACGCCGATTACCAGGACAGCATGGGAATAACCGAACGGCTGATCGCCTTCGTCGCGGAGCAGGTGAAGGGCACGACCACGATCACCTACGACGGCCACGCGCTGAATCTCGCCCCGCCGTGGCGGCGCTGGCGGCTGCGCGACGCCATCCGCGAGACGAGCGGCATCGACTATGTGGCGCACCCAACCGCCGAGTCGCTTTACGCGGCGATGGCGGCACAGGGCATCGCGGCCAATCCGCACGCGCCGTGGGGCAAGCTCGTGGAGAGCCTGCTGGGCGACTTTGTCGAGCCGAACCTGATCCAGCCCACGTTCATTTATGACTACCCGCGCGACATCTCGCCGTTTGCGAAAGGCGTGCCGGGCGACCCAGCCCACGTCCAGCGTTTCGAGTTCTACATTGCGGGCATGGAGATGGGCAACGCCTTCACCGAACTAAACGACCCGGTGGACCAGGAAGAGCGCTTCCTCAACGCCGGGCGGCTCTTTGCCGACACGGAAGACGACGCCGCGCCCGTGGACGAGGACTATCTTCGCGCCATGCGCTATGGGATGCCGCCCAACAGCGGCGTGGGCGTCGGGATCGACCGGCTGGTGATGCTCATGACCGACCGCCACACCATTCGCGAGGTGCTGCTCTTCCCGCACCTGCGCGAGCGCAAAGACGGGCCGAATGAAGATGGTAGTGAGGCCACGGGTGAGACTCATAGCGGGCCTGGTACGCTTGCCGGGGGGGCCGAATCTCAGGTATAATCGAACATACTCGACTTTTTCACCGACGATTCCTTGCCCGCCCCAGTGGAGAATGAGCCATGTCAGGTCATAGCAAGTGGTCAACCATCAAACGTAAGAAAGGCGCAGCAGACGCCAAGCGCGGCAAAATTTTCACGCGCTTGGGCCGCGAGATCAGCATCGCGGCGCGCGAGGGCGGCGGCAACCCCGAGGCGAATACGCGCCTGCGGCTGGCCATCGCCAAAGCCAAAGCCAGCAACATGCCCAAAGACAACATCGACCGGGCCATTGCGCGCGGCGCGGGCGGCGGCGATGACGGCGTAGTGATGGAAGAGATCACCTACGAGGGCTATGGGCCGCACGGCGTGGCCATCCTCATGGACGTGCTGACCGACAACAAAAACCGCGCCTTGTCCGCCATTCGCACCGTGTTCAACCGCTCCAGCGGCAACATGGCCGAGGCGGGCGCGGTGGCGTGGCAGTTCGACCGCAAGGGCTACATCGAGGTTAATGCAGAAGGCGTCGACTCGGACGAGCTGTTCATGGTCGCTGCCGACGCGGGCGCGGACGACGTGATCCCCGGCGACGAGACGATCACCGTCTACACCCCGCGCGAGCAGCTCTCCCACGTGGAAAATGCGCTGGTCGAGGCCGGATACAACGTCATCGACTCCAGCATGAGCTGGCTGCCCAAGAACCCGGTCGAGCTGGATACCGAGTCGGGCATGGCCGTATTGAACATGCTGGAAAAGCTGGAAGAACTGGACGACGTGCAAAACGTCTTCTCGTCGCTGAACATCACCGACGAGTTGGCGAAGGCGATGGAGACGGCCTGATTCGGGCAATCTGCGCCCACATCTGCTATGTGACGTGACTGGCGTTCGGGCAGCCTTCCGGGCGGGGAAGGGCTGCCCGAATTTGTTTGTACGGAAGGGATAGCGCCATGCTGGTAATGGGCATCGATCCGGGCACGGCGACGACGGGCTACGCCTTTGTGCGCGAGGACGACGACGGCGCGCCGGTCGCGGTGGACTATGGCGTCATCCTGACCGAGCCGAAGACGCCCATGCCGCAGCGTTTGCAGCACATCTACCGCGAGATGACGCGCCTGATCCGGGCGCACCAACCCGACGAAGCGGCCATCGAAGAGATGTTCTTCGGCAAGAACGTCACGGCGGCCATCACCGTGGCGCAGGGGCGCGGCGTCACGCTGCTGGCGCTGGCCGACGCCGGGCTGAAGATCCGCGAGTACAAACCCGCCGAGGTGAAACAGACCATTGCCGGGTCGGGCAATGCGCCCAAGCCGCAGATGCAAGAGATGGTGCGCGCGCTTCTAGACCTGGAGAAAGTCCCCAAGCCCGACGACGCCGCCGACGCGCTGGCGATTGCCATCACCGCCCTGCAAAGCTCACGCTGGGAGCGGCTGATCGACTCGTGAAGCGCTTCGACCTCACCCCCGGCCCCTCGCCATGCCGGGCAACCGCATCAGGATCGACCAAGAGCCGCCCCGCGCTGAAGCACGGGGCTGAACCTGCGAAGCCCTGACGGGCTGGAATACGCCTTCAGCCCGAAGGGCTTCGTAGGTTTAGCCTGGACCTTCAGGTCCAGGCCATGCGATCCATCCGGTTTGCCGCGATGACCCTGCGTCGGGGCCAGGGGGTGAGGTACGTCTTATCTTGCGCTACAATTCCAGGCGTGCCTGGAACCACGGTGCGGAGCGTTACGCATGATCGACATGCTGACCGGGCAGATCGCCCGACTGGACAAGGACGCGGTCGTCGTGATGGTCGGCGGCGTCGGATTCCGCGTCATCGTGCCCAAGACCGTGTTTGAACTGGTGCACGGGCCGGGCGACGTCGTGACGCTGCACACGCACCTCAAGGTGAGCGAAGACGCCCTGACGCTCTTCGGCTTTGCCACCGAAGAAGAGCGCGCCGTATTCGACGTGCTCATCTCGGTGAGCGGCGTTGGACCGCGCACGGCGGTTGGCATCCTCAGCACGCTGTCCATCGACCAGTTGCGCAGCGCGGTGGGGCGCGAAGAACCGGCCATCCTGACCCGTGTGCCCGGCATCGGCAAGAAGACCGCCGAGAAGATCGTCTTCGAGCTGAAGACCAAACTGCGCGCCGACGGCCTGCCGGAGATCACCGCCATGTCGGACGCCGACGCGGACGTGATCGCGGCGCTGACCGCCCTCGGTTACAGCGTGGTCGAGGCGCAGACGGCCATCCAGAACATCCCACGCGATGCGCCCAAGGACATCGAGACGCGCGTGATGCTCGCCCTGCAATACTTCTCCTGAACCGGCGCGCCGTGGACCGTGACCACGCCTGATTGCCCCATGACCGACGCCGCGCCGCGCCTCTTCCGTTACCATATTGAACCGGCAGCCGCGCCGTTCCTGGTCGGCGTGGGCCTGCTTGTTGTCGCGCTGCTGCTGCCCGGCGGTCTGCGCCTGGCGGCCACACTGGCGGCGGCAGGCCCGCTGGTTTTTGCGGCGCTGCAAGCGCTGCGGCGTGGGCGCATGGTCCGGCTGGGCGCGGATGGGCTGCACCTACACGGCTCGCTGAGTGGGCGGCGGCGCACGGTGCGTTACGATGCCATCCGGGGCATCACCGCCACACGGCAGGGCGGATTGGGCGTCTTGTACCACGAGCGCAGCGATCCCGGCCCACCATCCGGCGCTGACCAGCCGCCATCCCTGGACCGGCTGCGCGCCGAAGCCAATCCGGCCTTCCCGCCGCGCCAACGCCTCATCGTCACCGCGCCGCTGGACAATGTCGAGGGGCTATTGGACGAGCTTAGGCGCTGCTGTCCGGCGTTGGGCGGCGTATCACCGCGCGCGCTGGACCGGCTCGTCCGCCGCCGCCAGTGGCGCGACCGGCTGATCGCCCTCATGGCGCTGCTCGGCACGCCGCTGTATGTGATGGTCGCGGCGCGGATCATGGTGGGCATCCTGTGAGCGCCGGCGCGGACATCCTGGTCATCGGTGCAGGCGCAGCGGGCCTGATGGCGGCCATCTGGGCGGGCCGGGCTGCGCCGGGCCGCCGCGTCGTGGCGCTCGACGGCGCGGCGAAACTCGGCGCGAAGATTCTTGTCTCAGGCGGCGGGCGCTGCAACCTGACGCATGATACGGTAGACGAATCGGCCTATGCAGGCAGCTCGCGAAACGCCATCCGTAAGGTGCTGCGCCGTTTCGACACGCCGCAAACGCTCGCCTTTTTTCGCGATCTGGGCGTTCAGGTGAAGCGGGAGCCGACGGGCAAGCTGTTCCCCGTCACCGACCGCGCCCGGACTGTGCTCGATGCGCTGCTGAATGCGGCGCGAGTGGCAGGCGTAGCTCTTGCGCACCCGCACCGCGTGGAAAGCGTGCGCCGTGAGGGCCATGGCTTTGTCGCGGGCGGCGCGTGGGGCGAGATACGGGCCGCGCGGATCATTCTGGCGACCGGCGGCAAGAGCCTGCCCAAGTCCGGCTCGGACGGCGGCGGGTACGCGCTGGCCCAGGCGCTCGGCCATACGCTGACTCCGTACATCTTCCCGGCGCTCGTGCCGCTTGTGCTGCCCGGTGGGCACTTTCTGCGCCATCTGAGCGGCGTGGCAGTCCCGGCGACGCTGGACGTGTGGTCCGGCGCGGGAAAGCGGCTGGTCGGCTTCACCGATTCGACGCTGTGCACGCACTTCGGCCTGTCCGGGCCGTCGGTGCTGGACATCAGCCGCCATTACACCGCCGCACGCCTTGAAGATCCCGGCGCGACGCTCACCGTGAATTGGCTGCCGGGAGAAACGCCGCAATCCGTCGACGCCGCGCTGCAGTCCGCCCGCCACAGCCCGCTGCGCTGCTTCGAAGGCGCGTTGCCCGAACGGCTGATCCGGGCGCTGTGCGAACAGGCGGGAGTCGATCCGGGCGCGCCGCTTTCCCGGCTGAACCGCGAGACGCGCCGGGCGCTGGCGACGGCGCTGACGCGGCTGCCGCTGCCCGTCGTGGGCGACCGGGGCTTTCAATACGCCGAGGTCACGGCGGGCGGCGTGCCGCTGAGCGAGATTCGGCTGGAGACGATGGAGTCGCGGCTTTGCCCCGGCCTGTACCTGTGCGGCGAGATCTGCGACGTGGACGGGCGCATTGGCGGCTACAATTTCCAGTGGGCGTGGGCGAGCGGCTACGTGGCGGGCCTGTCGGCGGGGCGAGCGCTGGCGTAACAGCAGGGCAAACGCTTCAAAAGTGCGGACTGAGGCAGGCAGATGGAAAGCGCCTCACCCTCCTTCCCCCTCTCCATGCCGGCGGGGGTCCCCGACCGGGTTCCCATTGAACGCTTGCGTTCAATGGGTGGTCTGGGGGTGACGGCCATGGAGAGGGGTCGGGGGTGAGGATGCATTGAAGCGATTGCCCTAGGCGTAACAGGATGATCCCTGGTCGCACAGGGCGAGGTGGTCTACAATCGTGGCGCTAAGCAAGCGGCTGATAGATGGCGCGGAGATTGAGGCGGACAATGCAGGCGTTGTCCCTACGGCAAACGTGGGTAGGGACGAGGAATAGGCCATGATCGTGACACGGCGGACGGTCAGCGACAAGTTGCCCGCTTACCTTCTGCCTGACAGAGCGCGCCGTCGGACCTTTTCATTCGAGAATCCAGGAAGTTATCAGCTATGCCCGTCATTTACAGCGAAGCAGACGCCGACCTGGCCGTGTTGGAAGGCCAGCGCCTGTGCATCATCGGCTACCGCGAGATGGGGCGCGCCATCGCCCTGAACCTGCGCGACTCCGGCTTTGCGCCCGTCGTCGGGGAAGAGGACGAACGCCGCGCCGAGCAGGCCCGCGCCGATAGCTTCGAGGTGCAGTCGCCGGGAGACGCGGCGCGCGATGCGGCCCTCAAAATCCTGGCCGAGCCGGACGAGGCGCTGCCCGACACGTATCACCAGCACATCTCGCCCGGCTTACGGCGCGACGATACGCTCGTCTTCACGTCCGGCTACACCATCGCCTTTGGCTTCATCGAGCCGCCGCCCTTCGTCGACGCCGTCATGATCTCGCCCCGCACGCTGGGCGCGGATTTGCGCGACGCCTACCTGCACCAGACCGGCTTGCTCAGTTTCGTCTCGGTCGGGCAGGATTCGAGCGGCGAGGCGTGGCCACGGCTGCTCGCGCTGGCCAAAGCCATCGGCGCGTTGCGCGGCGGCGCGATGGAATTGTCCTTCCAGCAGCAGGCCGAATTGGACCTGTTTGCCGAACAGGCGCTCTTGTCCGCCGTGCATCATGTGCTGGCCGTCGCCGCCGATCTGCTCGTCAGCGAAGGCTACCCGCCCGAAGCGGCCATCATGAGCCTGTACGTGTCCGGCGAACTGGGCGACGCGCTCTCCCAGGCGGCGCGCATCGGCATGATGGGCCTGCTGGCGCGTTACTCGCTCACCCGGCAATACGGCGTCCTGTCGCGGCTGGACCGTTACCAGGACACCAAACTGCGCCGCGTCATGGAGACGGCGCTAGAAGAAATCCGCAGCGGGCGCTTTGCCCAGGAATGGACGAACGAGTACCACAACGGCTACCCGCGCCTGGACACGCTGCGCACGCGCCGCACGACGATGAGCCTGTGGAAACTGGAACGGCAGGCGATCCAGCTCATGGATCAGATTGCGCCGCGCCCTGAAGAGGAATGAGGCGAATGTGGCTGGCGCAGCGGGCGCAGGTTCGCACGTGCACTTCCGGCGTATCCTTCTGCTCAAGCCGTGCTGCATCGGAGACGTGATCTTCGCCACGCCGCTGCTGGGCGTGCTGCGCCGCGCCTACCCGGACAGCCGCATCGATTGGGCCGTGGCCAGCCCAGCGGCGGGCGCGCTGCACGGCCACCCGCACATCCACACCCGGATCGATACCGGCCCGCTGGCCAACCCGGCGGCGCGCCCGTCGTCCTTGTTGCGGCTGGTTGGGGCGCTGCGCCGGGGCCGCTATGACCTGATCGTCGTGCCGGACCGCTCGCGGTTGCTGGCGTGGGCGGCGCTGCTCGGCGGCGCGCCGGTACGGGCCGGGCTGGACAGCGGCGGGCGCGGCGCGACGTACACGGTGCGCGCGCCGGTCGATCCGCACGCCGTGCGCCACGAGGCGGAGATTTATCTCGACGTGGCGCGGGCGATGGGCCTCGATGCGCGCGACGCCTGGGCCTCTGCGCCGCCCTCACCTGCTGCGCTGGCCGACGCGGATGCCTTGCTGCGCGAACTCGACGTGGATGGGCGAAGACTGGCGCTCGTCCACCCCGGCGGCGGCGTGAATGCGGGGATGCGCATGGTGGAAAAACGCTGGCCCGCGCCAAACTTCGCCGCGCTGGCCGAGCGAGTCGCCGCCGCGCTCGGCCCGGACGCGCGCATCGCCGTGCTGGGCAGGCAAAGCGACCAAGCCGCCACGGATACGTTCCGCGCCCATCTCCAAACGCCGCCCCTCGACCTGAGCAACCGCCTCTCGCTGGCTGTGACGGCGGCGCTGGCGAGCCGCTGCGCGCTGTACATCGGCAACGACAACGGCGTCGCGCACCTTGCGGCGGCGGCGGGCGCACGGACACTGCTCATCTTCGGCCCGTCCGATCCGCGCCGCTACGGCCCGTTCGCGCCGCCCGACCGGGCGCGCTACGCCTGGCGGCCTGTCGTTCTGCCCGCGAGCGGCGTCAGTGCGGGCGCGCCGCTGGATTTCGACTGGGCGCGGGACGGCGTGACGGTGGACGAGGCCTGGGAACAGGCGCGGGCGCTGCTTGGCCTGGCCGAAAGGTGAGCGCTGCCATGCGCGGGTTGCCAGAGCGCGTCCGGGACTTCTGCGCGTTGCACCGGCTTTTTGCGCCGGGTGTGGTGGTCGTGGCCGTGTCCGGCGGGGCCGATTCGGTCGCCCTGCTGCACATTTTGCTCCAGCTTCAGGACGAGTTTGCGATCCGGCTCCACGTTGCCACGCTCGATCACGGCCTGCGTGGTCCGGATGGCGCGGCGGACGTGAACTTCGTGCGCGATCTGGCGGCGGCGTGGGGCGTCCCGGTCACGGCGGGCGCGGCGGACGTGCGGCGGCTGGCCAACGAGGCAAAACTCGGCATCGAAGCGGCGGCGCGTCGGGCGCGCTACGCCTTTCTGGCGCGCGTGGCCGCCGAGCAGGGCGCATGGCGCATCGCGACGGGCCACCAGCGCGACGATCAGGCGGAGACGGTGCTCATGCACGTGCTGCGCGGCGCGGGGCTGGCCGGCCTGCGGGGCATGTTGCCGCTCACACACTGGCCGGCGGTCGATCCGGACGGCGACGTCTCTGATCGGATGCTCGTCCGGCCCCTGCTGGACGTGACGCGCGCGGAGATTGACGACTACGTGCGCGGGCTGGGCATCCGTCCGCGCCGGGACGCCACCAACGCCGATCCGAGCTATACCCGCAACCGCATCCGCCGCGAGATCATGCCCGCCCTGGCGCGCCTGAACCCGGATGCGCCGGGCGCGCTGAACCGGTTGGCGGCGCACGCCCGCGACGAGTACGCCGCGCTGCTGGCCACGCTGCCCGCGCCCTCTCCGCGCGAAGGCGGACTCGCGTTCCCGCTCGGCGTGTTGCCCGGCCTGGAGCACGCCCGTGCCCGTACGGCGATCCGGCTAGCAGCGCAGGCGCTTGCGCCGGGCGGGGAGTTCAGCTTTGAGCGCATCGAGGCGGCGCGGGTTTTTCTGGCGGCGGACCGGCGCGGCGTGATCGAGTTGGGCGGCGGCGTGCGCTTTGAAGTGGGCGGCGATCACGCGCTGGTGTATGACCCGGCGCGTTACCCACCCGGCGCGCCGTGGCTTCCGGCGGGCGCGCAACTGGCCATCGACGGGCCGGGAGAATACGCCTTGCCCAGGAGCAACTGGCGACTGCAAATCACTGTGCACGCAGGCGATCCGCCGCATGATCCGCTCTCGGCGCGGCTGGCCATCCCACGCGGAGCGCAGGTGATGCTGCGCACGCCACAGCCCGGCGACCGGATGCGCCCGCGTGGCTTGCGGGGCCGGAGCCGCAAGCTGAGCGACGTGTTGATCGATATGAGGGTGCGCGCGGCGTGGCGGCATCGGCTGCCCGTACTGGATATTGACGGCGAAGCGGCGTGGCTGGTCGCGCCGCTGGCGGATGGCCCGCGCGGGCGCGTTGCGGAGCCGTTTTCAGGGATGGGCGAGGGCGTGGAGCCGCTGCTGCTCCGCTTCGAGCCGCCGGAAACCGGGCGCGCCTGAAGCGGACCGGGAAGCGGGACAAGGCGGCAAAAAGAGACACCGCCCCGGGCTGGTGTACCCCCGGGGCGGCGTCGCGTCACAACTTCCAGTACATCGCGTTCCAGTGCCGGAGCGTTGTGCTCGCCAGATCAGACGGATCAGACGAACCGCTGCGAACCGCTGTTGTCACCGTCGCGCAGGCTAGAGATGGCGCCCATCAGGTCGCCCTTCAGCTCGGTGCAGGTGTCGCCAAGCTGCGTGCACTTCGGGTGAATACCGTCCAGGTAGCGGGCCAGGGCGAGATTGCCGATCATTCCGAACATCGCCGTCGCCTTCAAAATCGAGCTGGCGATTTGCAGGGCCTTGGCCACCGCCTTCAACACGTCGCCGGAAGTGCCAAACACATTGGCCATGTTCTCGACGACGCCATAGTCCATTGATACGTCAGCCATCGTTCCTCCTCGGGATCACTCCTGAGCGGGCGGTTCGACCTAGAAAATCGACGAGAACGTGTCGGAAACCTGGCCCACGATGCCCTTGACCATCTTGTCCGCGTTGGTCATGATGTTCAGGGCTTTGCCGATGCCACCGCCGAAACCAGCAATCGCGGCGATGAGTTCCATGATCTGCGGGATGACGCGGGTGACGATCTCCTGAATGAAAGACCGCGCGCCCTGGCCCGTCCACGCCCCGTTCTGGATGGGCTGCATGTTGGTGCGGATGGTGTTGACCACCTGCTCCGTGCGCTGCCCCTGGCGCTGGAATTGCTGGACCTGTTCTTCGACTTCGTCAGCAATTACACTGAAGATACTCATCGTTCAAGCTCCTCTCAGCCCTTGAACCGGCTCGCGGCTTCTTTGTCACCATCGCGCAGGTCACGAACAGCGCCGATAATGTCCTGGGCAAGCTCGTTGAACTTCTGCTCCAGCTTATTCAGGCGTGGGCCGAGAATGCTGCGCAGGGCGTCGGCGAAGGCATCACCGCCCTCACCAAGCAACGAGCCGCCTTCCATCTGCTGCGCCAGATTTTCCATCGCCTGCCGGGTCTCGGACAGCTGCTGGGCGCCATTCTTGAAGACATTGTTCATGTCTTCCATCATGTCATAGTCCATCTGGACATCAGGCATGGTTTCCTCCTGAGAGTCTGATAGTGAATACTGAGGGCGCTATCCGAGATTAGCGGAACAGGCCGCCCGCCTCGTCTTCGGCCTGCTGGAAAGCATCGGCGATACGCTTCGCCGCGTCGCTGGCATCGCTCAGGGCACTGACCAGACGCTGCAGGCCGGGGTTCACCAGGTCTTCCATTTCCTGGAAAAACGCCTGAGCGCCTACGCCGATCCATCCACCACCCTGAAGCGAACCGACGAGCTGGCCGACCTGGCGCATCAGCTGCTCGGTCTGCTGCGATTCACGCGCAAACAGTTGGGCAGCGCCTTCCAGGTCATCGTAGTTGCACTGGATCTTATAACCAGCCATTCCTCTCACCCTTCCTTTTGCTCGACCATGTCGGCTAGTGCGAAGAGGTTGCTTCGGCACACCGCCCTGTGGCTTTGTGACAGCCTGTACCGCGCGGACCCTTTCGGCTATCACATCAGAGGCTGGTAATGCCCCACCTTGAGCTTGATCGCCGATGAGTTCGGCCACCTGCGCGCACGACGCTCTCCCATCCGACTGGTGCTCTTGCTGGGTTGTTGCCGTGGTCGCGCTGAATGATCTCAGTTTAGGAGCGGCGCGGGAGCAAGTCAAGCAAGCGCCCATCCAGAATCGCCCGTCCGGGCCATGCTTTTATGGGATTTTTATAGGTTATTGAGGAACAATGAATAAGCAAGGCCAATTGCGCACCGAAACAAGACCGGAGTCCTGCCCTCACAGAGCCGTGTGGCGCTTCATTCGGCCTGCATGGGACCGGCCCGGCGCGTCCTGCTGTTATCTTTTCGATATATATTTGCCCACGCCCATCACAAACCTATAACAAGCCCGTTGGCGGCATAGTCAGGCATTGACTTATGCCCTGAAGAGACGTAGTGTGTATCTATGCGTAATAACCGCCGTCGGACCGCTCGCCCGACACGAAACGAGGAGCGCATGGCCAGCGAACGCACGCGCGACCTGACCACGCTGGAGTACATCATCCTGGGGCTACTCAGCATCGCGCCGCAGACCGGCTACGGCATCATCAGCGTGATGGAGCGCGCCGCCAGCCGGTGGAGCGGCAGCCCCGGCGCAATTTACCCGGCGCTCAAACGTCTCGAAAGCCAGGGCATCATCTCCAGCGACGTTGACGCCAGCAGCGATGCGCGCCCGCGCCGCCTGTACCGCGTCCTGCCGCCGGGTGAGCGGTTGCTGGACGAGTGGCTGCGCCTGCCGGTCATACGCGGCGCGATCCTGGACGAGCGCGACCTGTCCCTTCTGAAGTTCACCTTTGCCGAGCACCGCCTGACGGTAGACGAAGTGCTGGCCTGGCTTGACGCATATGAAAAAGCAGTAGACTCGTATGACGTAACCCAGCGAATCTGGTACGATATGCGTATGCTGGCCCAATCGGTGCACCAGCAACTGCTTATCGAGGCGACGATGATGGAGCTGAACACGCTGCGCGCCTGGGTTCAGATGGCGCAGCGGCGGCTTCGGGCGGAACGCGACCGGATCGGCGCGGCCCGGCCTGCGCGCGCGGCAATGCCTATCGCGTAAGCCCAGACCGGGCTAAAATGACAGGTCAACGCATTACGTTCAAGGCGGGTGGGCCGTCAGCGGTCCGTCTGGCCCGCATAATCGCTGACTACCTAAGCACATGGAGCGAGTGATAATGTCTACTGCGACGCAGCCAATCGTGGCCCCGAGCGGCCTGTACTATCCCAACAAGATGATACGCATTTTCCTGGAAGCCCTGGAAGATGTGATGGGCACGAATGGCCTGAACGCGCTCCTGCACCGGGCCGGGCTGTCGCAATACATCAGCCAGCGCCCGCCGGAAAACTTGCAGCGAGAGGTGGACTTCGCCCATATCTCCTCGCTGAGCGTGGCGCTCGAAGACCTGTACGGCGTGCGCGGTGGGCGTGGGCTGGCTCAGCGGGCCGGGCGGGCGGTCTTTGCCCAGGGATTGAAGAATTTCGGCGCGCTGGCGGGCGCAGGCGACCTGGCTTTCCGCGTGCTGCCGCTGGCCGCCAAGCTCAAGATGGGCATCCCGGCGGTGGCGTCTATCTTCACCAACTTCAGCGACCAACTGTCCGTGGTCGAAGAGTACGACGATCACTACCTGTACGTCATTAAGAAGTGCTCGATGTGCTGGAATCGCACGTCGGACAAGCCGTGCTGCCACATCGCGACGGGCATCTTGCAGGAAGCGCTGCGCTGGGTGAGCGGCGGGCGTGAGTTCCGCATCGTCGAGACGAAATGTCACGCGATGGGCGCGGAGTTTTGCGAGTACGTCATCTACAAAGAGCCGATTGGCTGATCGGACATCGAGGCAATTCAAACCGCTGCTCGCTCCAGCCTGTGCCTGTGCCTGTGTCCAGGAAGAACGCCGCCCCGGTGAGACAAGATCGCTCACCGGGGCGGCTGCGTTTCCCAGTCCGAGCCTTTTTACTTCGACCAGTCCCGGTCCAGCGTCATGTCTTCCCAGGACGAGGGATCGTTGAGCGATTCGAGGTGGGTGAAGACCGTCGTGTTGGGCAGCGCGTCGCTGATGTCCGCCTCGACGCGCTCCAACAACTGGTGGCCCTGGTCCACGGTCCACTGTCCTGGCACAAGCACATGCATGGACACGAAGCGCCGCGCGCCCGACTGGCGAGAGCGGAAGGCGTGGAACTCCACACCCTGGCGGCGGTGCGGCTCGATAGCCTTCTGGATGATGGCCTGTTCTTCGGGCGGCAGTGCGGTGTCCATCAGGCCCAACCACGACTCATGCACGATCCGGACGCCTGACCACACGATATTCGCCGCCACCAGCAGCGCGATGACCGGGTCCAGCCACTCCCAGCCGGTGAGCGCCACCGCGCCCACGCCGAGCACCACGCCCACCGAAGTCCATACGTCGGTCATCAGGTGGCGCGAGTCGGCGTCGAGCGTGATCGACTCGTAGCGCCGCGCCGCCTGCCGCAGGACGAGCGCCACCCCCAGGTTGATCGCCGACGCCGCCAGCGAGACGATCAGGCCGACGCCCACCTGCTCAATGGGTTGCGGGTGAAGCAAGCGCCCGATGGCCGTCACGGCAATGCTGATCGCGGCGATGACGATCAGCGTGCCTTCCGCGCCGCTGGAGAAGTATTCCGCCTTGCTGTGCCCGTAGGTGTGCTCGTCGTCCGCCGGACGCGCGGCGATGGTGAGCATGACGAGCGCCATGAGCGCGCCCACCAGATTCACGCCCGACTCCAGCGCGTCGGACAGCAAACCGACCGAGCCGGTCACCAGGTACGCGCTCGCCTTGAGGCCGATGGTGAGCACGGCAGCGGCCACGGACAGCCACGCGAAGCGGGTCAGCGACGAGCGATTGGTGAGCGAAACGGGTTGGGACATGGGCGGGTCAATCTCTTCTCGCCAACGGGAACGGCGGCAATCTGAGGGAGAAAGGGCGGACAGAATTGCGCCGCCGCGCGAGGCTTATTTTACCCCACAGCAGTGGGCTGTGAAGGGCGAATTTCCGCTTAGGATGCCCTAAAACGAGGCTATGGCTTGCCGCGAAAAGGCTCCCGGCTCGCCGTCAAAAAGGCGTAGACGCACCTTAGAGGCTGTTACGAACGTCGACCGGCGGGCACTGCCCAGGTAGACGATGTCAACGCCCGGACCTCACCCCCGGCCCCTCTCCACGCCTGCCGGGGTCCCCGCTGGGGTGGCAGGCGTGGAGAGGGGAGATCGCCAGCCCTACCGCCGCGCTCTTCCCCTCTCTACGCGGTACTCCGCGTGGAGAAGGGGGTTAGGGGGTGAGGCTCAGCGTTCATAACAGCTTCTTAGCCGACGCCTTAGCCGCCGTGGCCGTTGTGCGCCGAGAGCAGATTGGCCACGGTGCTCAGCGCGTCGCGCGGATCGCTGCCCAGGTAGTGCCCCTCGATCTCGCGGCGCAGGCCGGGATCATTGTCAAAGGCGCGCCCGCCGTAACACACGAGCGGCGCAGACGGGCCAAAGGGGCG
>JADZBY010000283.1 GCA_020851855.1 Anaerolineae bacterium | reverse complement strand
GGCGGCAAGCGGCGCTCGCGGATGAGGGTCGCCATGCCCAGGACCAGGGTTTGTTGCGGATAGTACGTGTAGGCCATGTCGCGTTGCCCTATCCCTTATCCCTTCATCCCTCACCGCGCCCCTGGACCGCAGCGTACCATGCCGGGAGCCGCGCCGCACGCTTTTCCGGCTCGCGCGGCAATTCCAGCGGTCGGCCCCGCGCATCGAAGATCAGGCCCGCCGCGCTGCCGGATACGTTCAGGGCAACGCGCCGCCGCCCGTTCAAAGACAGCCCGCGCCCCAGCCGGATAGTGACCTGCGCCTTCTGCCCGGCGGCGAGCGGCACAGCGCGTAGCGTCCCGCCGGGAATCTCCGCCTCGATCACGCGCCCGCTGCCGTATTTCACGCTCACCCGCATGGCAATGCCCGAACCGGGCCGCCCGCTGGGGCTGATCGTCGTCGCCAGATCGGTCAGGCCGCCCGATTCGAGCACCTGCACGGCGGCCAGTGGATCGGCATAGGCTGCCGTGCCCAGCGCCGGGATCAGGCCGTACGGGTCGAGCTTGAACTCCGTCACGCCGACCGGCTGAAGCGCGTCGAGCATGAGCAAGGCGCTGATGCCGGGGTTGATCAGCTCCGCCAGCACCGATCCCGCCCCGATGATGCGCTGGATGTTTGGCAAAAGTCCCGGCCTGCCCGGCAAGTTCCAGCCCAGGCGCGAGGTGGCTACCGCGCTCCGGATCAGTTCGCGGGCGATGGCGTATTCCAGTTCCAGATCGCGCGGCGTCTGCGGGATGCCGGACGGGCGCAGCGTCTTGTTCCAGGCGTAGTCGTAAATCTCGTTCTCGCTCGCCTTGAAGCTCAACCAGCGCTGGATGGCTTCCACGCCGACCGCCTGCACGCCGGCCACGGCGCTGCTGCCCAGGCCCAGGTCGGGCCGGATGGTGACGTGCAGATTGTGGCGCACGCTGGCCGTCACCGTGACGGTGGACGCGCCCACATCGATGCACAGGACGCCCAGGCCCGGCCCCGGCAATTCGCCCAGGTAATGCACGATGTTGCCGAAACTCTGCGCCGTGGGCATGACGCCCATCTTGCTCAAGCGCTGAATCTCGCGGAAGTCGCCGCGCCCCGCAGACCGGTAATCGCCGTAGAGCAAACCCAGTTCGATCTGTACCGGGTCGAGCGCTTCGCCGAGCAGCATGGGCCGCACGTTCTGCGTGATGTACAGTGGGATGCCCTCGTCCGAGAACATCTCGCGCACGGTGGGGACCAGTTCCTGGTTGCCCGAATAGAGCACCGCCGGTTTGCGCCCGGTGGCCAGCAGCGCCGCCAGATGCACCGTGCGCAGCAGGTCGAGCATGGGCTGCGTCGCGCCGCCGTCCGTGCCGCCGACGACGAAGATCAGGTCTGGCTCGCCGCGCAGGATGGCGTTCAATTGCTCGTCTTTGGTGCGCACGTCCACCAGGCTGAGCGTATCGACCAGTTGAGCGTACGTGCTGGCCAGGGCGCGCTGCCCGCTGCGGATGGACACGTCGCCCATCAGCCCGACGAGCACCACTTTCATCGGCGCGCCGCCGCTGGCCGTGGCGACGAGGCGCTCCGCCGCCCGGTTGCGCATCTCCCCGATCAGGTAGCCGCCGCCGTAGTCGAAGAACTCGCGCCCGGTCTGCGCGCCAAGCTGGTGCAGCGCCCGCCGCAGCCCGACCGTCACATCCCCCACCGGCGGCGCTTCGGTGCTCAACGCCTGGGCGCGCGAGATGAGCCGGTACTTGCCGTCCACCACGTCGAGCAGCACGGCGCGCGTATGCACACTGCCAATGTCCGTCGCCAGGATCGGCCCGGACGGCACGTAATCGGCCATCGGCGCGGGCCTGCCCTGGGCGCGCGCCTGCCGCTGCCCCTGCCGCTGCGCCTGTTTCCCGCGCGGCGCGTCCATTTCGCGTGTCGTCACAGGCCCTCGCCCTTTCGTTCGGTCATGGCAACAGCGGCAGCAGCCGCTGCGCAATGACGCCGGTCAGCACCGTAACCGCCGAGATGATCAGCAGGCCATACGTCGCGCCGAGCGTGACCATCAGGAAGCCGCGCCCGACGAGGCCCGCCGCCCGCACCGGCAAAATCTGCTCGATCTCGCCGCTGCTCCGCCGCACGCCGATGTACGTGAAATACACGAGCACCGTCAGCGTGCCGACCAGCGCGATCAGGCCGTTGATCACGTTCTGCGGCGTAAAATCGCGGATCGTCTCCAGCGAGAGGGGGAACAACGTGCCGCTGATCGCGCCCCACAGCGCCAGCCCGGTCCCGATGCCCAGCACGATCATCAGGCCCAGGTTGCCCAGGCGGATGAAGCGCGTCGAGGACTTGAAAAACAGCAGAATACCGACCATGAACGGCAGCAATCCTACTCCCGCCCGCGTCAGTTGCACCGGCTGGCCCAGGATCATGACGTTCACCCACGGGATCAGCACGTTCTCGACCGCCGTGAGCAGGATGTACGCCGCCGCCGCGCCGATCAGCACGTGAATGGCGATGCGGTACAGGAAGTTGTCGCCCAGCAGGTAACTGAACACCATCAGCGTCAGGACTGCGCCGGTCACCGTGGCGACTTGCTGGAACGTGTCTGGGTTCAACGCCGCGTCCTCCTCCGTCGCAAGGTCCGGATGCCGTTGATGGCCGCCCCGAAGAGCACCGCCACCGCCGCCGCCGTCAGGGCCAGCCCGGTGCTCTGCCAGCGCTGGGCGGCAAGGCGCGCGTCCTCGTCGCCGACGAGCAGATTGCGCCGCTCGGCGTACAGCGATGCGCCGCGCAGCCCGATCACCGGCCCGGTGAAGCGCGCCGGGTCGGCTGCGGCGTAGGTCTGGGCGATGGCCGACGCGCCCACCGAGGCGAACACGATGAGCCGGGGCGCGCTGCCGCCAGCAGCCGCCACAGCCGATCCGTCGCCGCGTGGCCGGAACTGCTCGGCCCAGTTGCGCACGTCGTCCTGCCCTTCGGCCAGCAGGAAGACCGGGTTGCCGCGCAGCGTGCTCCACGCCGCCTCGTCCAGCCCGGCGGGGCGGCCCTCAATGTCGACGTTCAGCATGAACTGCCGCTGGAAGCTGTTCGCCTCAAGCGAGTCGTACAGGGCGCGCACGCCCGCCGCGCCGCCCGGCACAAAGCCGAGCACGACGTAATCCTGCCGGGCGATCAGCGGTTGGCCGAGGCGGTCGGTCACGGCGAGGGTCGCCGTCTCGTGGGCCAGCCGCGCGATCAGGCTCTGGGCGTGCACCGCGCCAGATGCGTCGGTGCTGACCACGACGGGCACGCCGCCGCGCCGCCACACGTCGCGCAGCACGGCCACGGCCAGATCGTCCATCTCACCGGCCCCGGTCGGGCGAAATTCGAAGGCGACGAGCGTGTACGGGTTGCTCGGCTGGATCAGGTCTACCGCCGTGCCGATAGCATCGATGCGCGCCTGTTCTTCCGCCGCCAGATCGGCGAACGCCACCGGCGCGAAGACGTTGACCGCGTCGGTGAAGAACGGCGCGACGACGGCCAGCGCCAGGAATACCGTCACGATCAGCCGGTCCAGCTTGAAACGCGCCCGGTGACGCGCACGGGCGCGGCGACGGCGGGCGCGTTTCCCGGCAGGCTGCGCCGCATCGGCTTCGGCCTGATCCTGCTCCAGATGCCGCCGCATTTGCTCTTCCTGTGCGCCCAAGAGTGACTCCAGGACGCGGACGCGGCGCGCTTCCAGGTCGTCAATGATCATGCCCGCGACGGCGCTCTCCGCCGCCGGAATCTGGTCGGCGATGGGGATGATCGCGTCGCTGATACCGGAGAGCGGCCCGCTGGACGGCGTTTCGCCCTGCTTCTTCGCCTCGGCGCTCACCTCGCGGGAGCGGTCGCGCAGTTTTTGGAGCTGCGGGTCAAGCTGGGCCACCGGCTTCTCTGCGATGCGCACCTTTTGGTCGCCCACCTGGAGCACCACCGGCACTTCGGACGGCTGCAACTGCTCGATCCAGCCCGGCAGGCTCTCGCGGGAGACTCCGGGCGCGGCCTCGACGGGCGGCAGTTCCGGCGCAGCGGCGGCGGCGGCCACCGCGCCCGCCAATCCGGGTTCGGCGGGGGCGGGCGCTTCTTCCGCCGGGCCGAGGATTTCATCCAGGTCGAGCGCGTCCGAGTCGAGGTCCAGATCGACGGTCGGGACGAGGGCCGAGTCGCTGGCCGCCGGGACGGGCGGCGTCTCCGAGGGCGGCAGGTTCAGCAGGGCGTCAATGTCCGCGCTGCTCAAGTCCATGACCAGCTCGCCCGACTCGGTGATGGGACCTTCGACCGGCTCGACGGCGAAGGGCGAGACGGGCGACGGCGGGGCGGCGGGCTTCTGCGGCGCGCCGGCGCTGCTCTCCACATCGGCCAGCCAATCCAGCGCGGCGGCGGTTTCTTGATCCTCGACGGCGCGGGCCATCGGCGTGGGCGACGCAGGCGCAATGTCGCGCATCCAGGCCGGAATCTCGGCCTCGGCGAGCGGCGCTTCGCCCTGCCCAGCCGAAACTGGCGTTGCGCCGCCCGATTCGCCCTCGTCCGAATCTGTCGCGCCAACCCAATCGAGCGGGCCTTCCAGCCCAGCGCCAAAGCCGGGCATCGGCTCCGGCTCGGCGGGCGGCAAACTTTCCGCGCTCTCAAGCGGCTCAATGGGAGCCATCCCGCGCATCCAGTCAGGCAGGTCTACCGGCTCGGCGTCGGGCGGAGCGGCGGCCTGCACTTCGCTTGCTGGCGGCTCCGTCGCGCGCATCCAGTCCAGCGCATCCTCATCGCTGGCCGCCTGGTCGGCGCTGCTCATTGCCGGTTCGCGCGTCGCGGGTGCGGCGTCGGGCGTCGTCTGCCAGTCGGGCGGAAGCTCGGCCATCCAGTCCAGCGCCGTCTCGTCACCGGCGGGCGCGCTTGGTTCGGCGGGTGCGGCCTCAGCGGGCACGCTGGCGAACCAATCCGGGACCTCGAGATCGGGCAGATCGAAACGTTCCGCTCCGCCGGTGAGCGTTTGCGCCGCAGGCGGCGTCTCGTCGGCCAGCGCGCCCGTCGCTTGTTCGAAGGCGGGCGGCAGTTCCAGCGGCGTTTCGGCGGCTGGATCGGCGATTTCCGGCCCGGCCTCGGTTGGCCATTCAGCGGGCGCGTCAATGGCCATTTCCGGCTGCGCCTCGGACGGCGTCGCATCCGCCGTGCGGCTCAAGAATCCCGCGAGCCAGTTTTCGTCAAAGGTATCCGGGCCGAGATCGAGCGCCGGGGCGGATTCCAGTTCCGGCGTGGGCGCGCTGGCTGCGGGCGGCCCTTCTGCCAACACATCCGGGGGCGGGCTGATCAACCCGTCGTCGAATCCGGCCAGCCAGTCGTCGGAGATCGGTTCGGCTGGTTCGCCCGGCGCGGCGCTCTCCAGGCTGCTCAGCCAGTCTTCCGAGGGCGGTTCGGTCGGTTCGCTCAGCCAGTCGGCGGGTTGTTCCACCGGCTCCGGCGCGGGCGGCGCGCTTTCGCCCATGAAATCGGCCAGCCAGTCCTCATCCGGCCCGACGGGCGCAGATGGCTCGGCCACCGTGGGCAGTTGCGGCTCGCTCGCGGCAGCCTCGTGCAGCCAGTCCGTGTCCTCGCCCGCTGGCTCTGCGTCCCAGGGCAGCGGCTCGTCGTCGGCCAGCGTGGGCGCAGGCTCGACCGGCGCGGCGGGCGGCGGGGCCGGTTCGGCGGGCATCGACGGGGGCATCGACAGCCAGTCCACCCCCGACTCCCAGGCCGGAGCGGCGAATACGTCCGCCTCGTCGCCCATGCCCGGCTCCCAGGGCAGGCTCAGGTCGGCAGGGTCTTGTGGTGGCTGTGCGGCGGACGGCGTGGGCGTTGGCGCTTGCCGGGTAGGCGGCGCGCCTTCCATCTGCCACGGCACGGCGGCGAGCGGCGCGCCGGGTTCGGGCGGCGGCGGAGCCATCTCGGCGTCCTCGCCTGTCCAGGGCAGCGGCCCACTCTGCGGCAGGACGAATCCACCCGGCGGCGCGGCGGCGCTGTCCGGCTGCCAGGGCAATGGCTCGCCCGCCGGGCCGGTCGCGCTGGGCATGTCGCCGCCAAACTCGTCGCCAAAGGGGCCGCTATCGAAGAAACCCCCGGCTTCTTCCGCCGCCGGCTCCGCATCCCAGGGTTGCGGCTCGGCGTGCACCGTGGCCGGCGCGCTCGTCACGTCGTCCAGCCACGACAGGTCAATGTCGTCGTCGGTCGCGCCCGAAGGGTCGCTGAATGCAGCGCCCGCGCCCGCACCTGCGCTCGGTTCGGCGCGGCCACCGCCGGTGATGCCCGCCTTACGCAGCCAGCCGGGCAGGTCTTCGTCGTCGAACAGCGGCCCGTTAATGGACATGACGCCTGTACCTCACTCGCGGAAGGTGCGATCCTGGCCGATGAGCAGCCGGACGCCGACGGCCACCGTGCCGATGGCAATCCCGATCAGCAGGCCGCGCACGCCCGCATGGACCGGCACGGCGAGCAGCCAATCGCGGACCGCCGTGAGAAAGCCCATGCCGCTCAGCGTATTGTAGCCGAGCAACACGATGACCAGCGCCGCCAGGAACAGCACGTTCCACACGTTCACGCCGCGCCGCATCAAACGGTAGGCGGCGTAGACCAGGAAGAAGAACAACAACCCGGCCAGCGCTGACTCGACCGCGACCTGCAGCGCATCCATCAGCGTCAGACTGGGCGC
>JADZBY010000282.1 GCA_020851855.1 Anaerolineae bacterium | reverse complement strand
TCGTTGCTGATGAGCTTCGTCATGGTCGGGCTGCTGATCGTGCTGAGTGGGGAACGGTGAAGATGACCCTCACCCCAAACCGGGAAACCCTCACCCCTGACCCCTCTCCCTCAGAGAGAGGGGAAAGCGAGCCGCTGCGCAGGCCGTTTGGGCGGCGCGCGGCGGTCCTGGTGACCGTGGCAGCGTTAATCGCGCTCACGCTCTGGATGATCGGCACGCCGCCCGGCGTGATGGGCAAGGCGCACGCCGTCGGTTACGCCATCTGCCACCAGATCGCGGAGCGCTCGTTCCTGATCGACAGCCTGCCCATGCCGCTGTGCGCGCGCTGCACGGGCATCTACCTGGGCGTGGCGGTCGGGCTGGGTCTGGCGCTGCTGCGCGGGCGGCTGAAAGCGAGCCGCATCCCGCCCTGGCCCGTGCTGGCGGTCTTCGCCGCCTTTGGACTGCTCATTGCCGTCGATGGCGTGAACAGCTACGTGCACCTGTTCCCCGGCGTCGAAGGCATTTACGAGCCGAACAACCTGCTGCGCCTGTTCACCGGCATGGGCGCGGGGCTGGCCATGATCCACGTCGTGCTTCCGGTGTTCAACGGCATCGTCTGGGCGCGGCCCGACGAGCGCCGCATCCTGGACGGCGTGCGCGATCTGCTGGCCGTGATCGCCGTCGCGGCGGCAGTGGCGGTGCTCGTGCTCACCGAACAGCCGGCGCTACGGGTCATCCTGGGCCTCGTCAGCGCCGCGAGCGTGGTCATGATCCTGTCGCTGATCGGCACGGTCATCTTCGTGAGCGTCAACCGGCAGGACCGTTTTGCGCACCGCCTGCGCGATCTGGCCATCCCGCTGCTGGCCGGCCTGACCGTCGCCACGATCCAGATCGGCCTGATCAACATCCTGCGCTTTGCCCTGACCGGGACCTGGGAAGGTTTTAAGATCGGATAGAATTAAAGACTAATCCGGATAGTTTCGCCCTCTACTGGCTCTGTGACTGCCGGGGTCCCCTCTGGGGTGGCAGGCATGGCGAGGGCCGGTGGTGAGGTAAGGGCATTGCCTTTGTCCATCTATTACATCAACTTGGTGAGGATTCAGGGTCGTTTCCCCCACCCCACCCCCTCCCCCATGAAGAGGGAGGGGCGAAGAGAGCCGGTTTTCCCTTCTCCTCTTGATGGGGGGAAGGGCAGGGTTAGGGGGAGGGCCGGGTGTGAAGGTTCACAGATGACGACTAGGCGCTGACGAAGACGGCACATCATGATCAGCCTGTACGACATCCTGGAAGCGGCAGACGGACAGCTTTTTGGCGACCCCGCCGCCGAGATTTTCACCGACTTCTGCTTTGATTCGCGGCGCGTCGCGCCCGGCGAGCTGTTCGTCGCGGTGAAAACCGAGCGCGGCGACGGCCACCACTACATGCAAGAGGCGGTGCACGGCGGTGCACTGGGCATCATGTGCCAGCGCCCGCCGGACTTCGACACGTCCGGCCTGACCATCGTCGTCATGCGCGATGTCGAAGCGGCCCTGTTGCGCTGGGCGCGCATCGTGCTGCGCAAATTCGGCACGACGGTGATCGGCGTCACCGGCACAGCGGGCAAATCCACGACGAAAGAGGCCATCGCCGCCGTACTGGGCACGCGCTACCGCGTCTTTCGCAGCCCTGGCAGCTTTAACGGGCGCTTTGGCTTGCCGCTGGCGCTTGGGCGTCTGACCGCCGAGGACAAACTCGCCGTGTTGGAGTTCGGCGTCGACCACTTCGGCGAGATGGCCGAGCTGGTATCCGTCGCTCAGCCCCTCGTGGGCGTCGTGACGAATATCAGCTACGGGCACAGCGACCGGCTGGGCCAGGTCCAGAACATCGCGGCGGAAAACGGGCTGCTGATCGAGAATTTGCCCGAAAACGGCCTCGCCGTGCTGAACTACGACGATGACCTGGTGCGCGAGATGGCATCCCGGACCAAGGCGCATGTCACCACAGTCGGGCTGGACCTGAGCGGCAATGCGTTCGGCGCGGATCTCATCGGCTACAACCTGGTCGTGGCGCGCGACAAGACCGGCTTTGACCTGCGCTACGAGCGCGAGCGCTACCGGGGCCGCTGGGTCCCGCTGCTCGGCGCGCACCAGGTGGTCAACGTGCTCTCGGCGCTGGCGGTGGGCGTGGCCTATGGCGTCTCGGTCGAGGATGGGCTGCGCGCGCTGACGGATTTGCAGCCGTTGGCAGGGCGCATGAACCCCTTCGAAGGGCAGAATGGCGCGCTGCTGGTCGATGACAGCAACAACGCCAACCCGCTCAGCACGCTGGCCGCGCTGGACTGGCTCGAAGCGGTGCGCATCCCGGACCGGCCCGGACGGCTGATCTTCGTCATGGGCAACATGGATGACCTGGGCGACTACGCCACCGCCGCCCACCGCGCCATCGGTGCACGCGCCGCCGAAGTGGCCGATGTGCTGGTCACAGAGGGTGATCTGGCTGCCGTGGCGGGCCGCGCCGCGCTCGACCAGGGCATGAACCGGGCGCGCGTGCGCATCACGTTCAGCGCGCAGGACGCCGCTGCCGCCGTCGCGGACTCGCTCGGCCCAGACGACGTGGTCCTGGTCAAAGGCAGCCAGTCCGCGCGTATGGAGCAGGTGACCCGGCTGCTGCTGGCCCACGAAGAGGATGCCGCCTCGCTGCCGAGGCAGGAATCGGCCTACGATAGCGTGTGGACCGACCGACCGCCGCGCCCGACATGGGTGGAGATCGACCGCTCGGCCATCGCCCACAACGTGCGCCGCCTGCGCGAGATCGCCGGGCCGGAAGTGGCGCTCATGGCCGTCATCAAGGCCAACGCCTACGGCCACGGCGCAATTGCCGTCGGGGCCACGGCGGTGCACAACGGCGCGGCATACCTGGGCGTGGCGTCCGTCAACGAGGCGATGGACCTGCGCGAAGGGGCCATCGACGCGCCGATCCTGGTCCTGGGCTACACGCCGCCCTGGGCCGTCCAGCAGGCCATCCGCTACAACCTGACGCTCACCTTGTATGACATCGAACTGGCGCGCATGTACGACCGTGTGGCGCGCGAGATGAACGCGACGCTGAAGGTGCACATCAAGGTCGATACCGGCATGACGCGCCTGGGCCTGCTGCCCGATCAGGTCATGCCCTTCTTCCGCGGCCTGGCCAATCTGCGCAACCTGGACGTGGAAGGCATCTTCACGCACTTCTCGACCTCGGACACGGATCAGGACTTCGCGTTGGAGCAGCTAAAGACGTTCCAGGCGTTGATTCATCCGCTGCGCGCTGCCGGATTCCAGTTCAAGTACGTGCACGCCGCGAACACCGCCGCCGCCCTGCACCTGCCGGAGTCACGGCTGAACATGATTCGCGTCGGCATCGGGCTGTACGGCCTCAATCCCGGCCCTGAAGCGCCCTTGCCCGACGATTTCCGCCCTGCAATGTGCTGGAAGACGACCGTGGCGCTGGTGAAGACCATCCCGGCGGGCGCATTCGTGGGCTACGGCAACACATACCGCACACGCGGCCCGGAACGCATCGCCGTGATCCCGGTCGGGTACGCGGATGGCTTCCGGCGCGCGCCGAATCACTGGGGCTACGTGCTGGTCGGCGGGCAGCGCGCGCCGCTGGTGGGCCGGGTCAGCATGGACATGACGACGATCAACGTCACGAATATCCCCGGCGTGCGCATCGGCGATGAGGTGGTGCTCATCGGCAAACAGGGCGGCGAGGAAATCACCGCCGACGACGTGGCGCGCCAGCTGGGCACGATCAGCTACGAGGTCGTCAGCACCATCCTCGCGCGCGTGCCGAGGGTGTGACGCCGTGCGCTCGCGCGGTTGGTCACTTTGCCTAATTTGCCGTCGCCCGCCCTGTGATCGCTGCCAGAGGTGCTATACTACGTAGAATCGCGACCAAACAACGGCCATGAAAAGGCTCTGGAGTCCCTACGATGCGCAATTTCCAAACCCTGGACAGCGCCACCGTCGATGCTGA
>JADZBY010000281.1 GCA_020851855.1 Anaerolineae bacterium | reverse complement strand
GTGGTTGCCCACGGCATCACCTGCCTGATCTGCAACTCGACCAATATCGGCGCGCCGTCGATGAACCTGAGCGGCAAGACCGACATCAGCGACGGCCTGCTGGATGTGATCGTGCTCCGCGACATGACGCTCATGACCATGACGCGCGTCGCGGCGAGCGTGGTGCAGAGCTTGCTGCCGCAACGCAAGGAAGCGCCGCCGCCGCTCGACTACTGGCAAGCGCAGCGCGTCACCGTGGCGGCGAGCCGGCGTCAGGCTGTAGCGCGGGATGGCGAGCGCATGAAACGGGCCAAACAGGTAACGGCGGTGGTCGCGCCGCACGCCGTGCAGATGATTGTGCCGATAGAAGGTGCGTGAGCGTCTTGTGGCCTACAGCCAGCCGCGTTTGCGGAAGATCACGACGCTGAACGCCACCGCTACCGCGACGACGAGCAGAATCAGGACCAGAATCGCCCATCCACTCAGCGGCAAGATCAGCGGCTCGGCGGCGTCCAGGAAATTGATGTCGAACAGGCTGATCAGGAAGGTCAGCGGCAAGAAAATCATCGAGTACAGCGTCAGCCGGTTGACGACTTCGAGCAACCGGCGCGATTCCTGGTTCTGCATCATGTCCAACAGGTTGCTGGACAGGTCACGCTGCGAGTCGATCACGTCGTACACGCGCAGCAGCCGCTCGTACAGGTGGCGAAACAGGTCGCGCGTCTCTTCCGCACCGGAGAGGCGCTGCTCCCCGATGACGTTGGAGAGCACCTCACGCTGCGGCGCGACCATCTGGCGCAGGTTGATGAGCTGCTGCTTGAGGCGATAGACCGTCGGGCGCATTTCCTTGCCGGTGCGGCCCTTGCCCTGCAACAACTCCTCGTCCAGGCGGCTCATCATGGAGCTGATCTCGTCCAGAAGCGGGTAATAGGCGTCGATGACGTGCTGCGCGGTGAGAAAGAGGAAATAGGACGGGCCACGCTTGCACGATTCCGGGTTCTGGGCGACGCGGTTGTACGCCTGGTCCACCGCATTGGCGCTCTCGCGGCGCACGGTGACGAAGTAACTATCTCCGATGATGCAGTGGACTTCGCGCCCGCCCACTTCACCACGCTGAAAGTGCGGCTGGAACAACGACAGGAACAGGTAGGACGGATACACGAGCAGCGAAGGACGCCGGTCGGCCCGGCGCAAGTCCTGGGCGATGAGCGGGTTGAGCTGCAGGGCGCGCGATAGCCAGTCCAGCTCATCGGCTTCGGGATCGACGATGTCGATCCACAGCAGCGTGCCATCGTCCAGCGCCGCCTCAAGCGCTTCGACCGACACATTACGACGCAACGGAGACGCATTTTCGGCGTCTCCGTTGCAAGGCATCACCAGGGAACGAATCATGCTTGCCCAGGGCCTCGACAGTTGCGAATCGGGGCCAGATGAGGCCGCGAGCCTATAGCTCGGTGGCCCGGGTGCGGACCGGCTGTTCCGCCGCGTTCGCCTTGCGCCCGCGGCCCGTCAAGACCATCACCACCGTGGCGAAGAGGCTGACGAGGCGAAGAAACCGGTTCAGCCCGCCAATGCGTCGTCCAAGGAGTCTGAACATGGCCTTTGAACCCTCACTTCCCGCTATGCTTGGCCGTCGCAGCGCTCGCGCGCCGGGATCGGGATGCTGGCGGCCCTTAGCGGCCCAGGCGGTCTTCGGCTTCTTTGCGGATACGATTGACCTCGTCGGCAATGGCGCGGCGCATCTCATCGCCGCTGCGCGGCGCGAGCAACAACGCCAGAACCGCGCCGATGCCCAGCCCGAACGCCATGACCATGAGCGCCAGCAGCAAGTTATCCCGTTGCGCGCGCTGCTCGGCTTCGCGGCTGTAGTAAACACGATCACTCATATTATAGCTCCCTTCGGTGCTGTGTGACCCTATGTCCTGTGTGCGGGCACGTTTCGGGGACCCTCACGCCCGGCCCTCGGCAGGGTGGCGGACGGGGCAGGCCGCATCCCCACACGCTTTTCCCGTAGGGACAACGCCTGCGTTGTCCGCGCGTCCCCTGCGTACCCATACTGCGTACCTATACAGTGTGGGCCGGGGCGTGGGGGACAGAACGAACCATCGCACCCTCGTGACTCAAAGGTACGGGGAAACCGACGCGGCTACATGGGGTACTCAGGGGAAACGGTTGTCCCCTAGCTGGTCAGTTCCGGCATAGGCCATGTGACTGATAGCGCTGGTGCGTCGCCCGTTCGTAACCGGGAGATGGCAGGCAGGCTGCGGAATCGCTCCCTGGCAGTGAGACACGTTTTAGCAAGAAATAACCACGTGTACAAATAGGCCACCTGGCTGATTCGAAATGCCTACTTCTGCCGATGTTCGGGCGGCGGCCATCCCCTACACTAAGGGCGTCACCCAGGATTTGGAACACACGGCGCGACGGAAACGGGCAAGGCTGCTCTGTCTCCCGGTCCGTCGCGCTTTACGAAGGCGGAAGGCAATGACGGCAGGACAGGCGTTTCGGAACACGGTCATCGTCTTGGCCACACTGGTGGGCGCGTACATCCTCTTTGTCAGCGCCCGCATCCTGGTGGTGCTCGTTATTGCAGTTTTCATCGCTTCGGCGATTCGGCCTTTCGTCCTGCGGCTGGTGAGCTGGCGCATCCCGGCGGGAGCCGCCATCCTGATCACCTACGTGCTGCTGACCGTCGGCATCCTGGCGCTTTTCCTGGTGGTGATCCCGCCCATCGTCAACCAGGCGGCGGACTATCTCCAGAATGAGTGGCGACTGGCCAGCCGGATCATCTATTCGAAAGATTGGCTGGAGCGCACGCTCACGAATATCACCGGCAACCCGGTGGCGCTGGTCGACGATGACCAGGTGCGCGCCGTCGTCACCGACTTCGTCGACCAGATGCGCGGCGTGGTCCCACACATGCTGACCGATCTGGGCGGCGTCGTGGCCGAGGCGGTGCTCGCCATCGTGATGGGCGTCTACTGGCTGACGTCCCGCGACAAGGCGGTGCAGTTCATCCTGGCCCTGTTTCCCCACCGCAACCGTGAGGAAATCGGGGAGATCATCACCAAGATCGAAAGCTCGGTGGGCAATTACATCGCGGGCATGGTCATGGTCGCCAGCTTTGTGGGGCTGGTGAACTTCGCCATCCTGTCCGTGTTGCGCATCCCGAACGCGGCGGCGGTGGGCTTCATCGTGGGCACATCCACCATGTTGCCTATCGTCGGCGGCTTCATCGGCGGCGGCCTGGCCACGCTGTTGGCGCTTCTCACGTCGCCGCTCAACGCCGTGATCGTCTTCATCGTCTTTGTCGCCGTTCAGCAAGTCGAAAACCATTACCTGACGCCGCGCACGATGGCGCGCAGCGTCGGCATCGACCCGCTGTTGGTCATGGTGGCGGTGTTCGCCGGCTTTGCGCTGGGCGGCGTGATCGGCGGCATCATTGCGGTGCCCATCACGGGCGCGATCTCCATCCTGATGCGCCACCTGATTTTTGAGCCGCGCAAGGCCAGCGTCGAGTACACGGTTGAGAATGATGGCGCGATCCTGATCCCGTCGTCCGACGCGCCGCCGCCGCCTACCTCACCGAAGGTCCCGCCGAGCGCGCAAGGCTCTGCGTCGACATCGTCGCCCACGCTGACGTCGTGATCAGCGGACATCATGCAAAGCGAGGTGAAGGACTCTCATGCCACTCTATGGACAAGACAACGCACACCCGCGCCGCGCTGGCTCGCAGGCGCAGGAACAGTGGACCATTCACTCCAGGCAGATGTTTGAAAGCGCCATCGAGACGCTGGTGAGGCGTCAGCCGCGCGCGATGCGTTATGGCGTCGCCGTGGCGCTTGCCCTGTTGGCGCTCGGACTGACGCACCTGTTTGAGCCGTATGTTGAGACGACGCGCTTCGTATTCTTCAGCGGGGCCGTCGTGCTGGCCTCGCTGAACGGCGGCTTTGGGCCGGGTGTGGTGGCCACGATCCTGAGCGTGGTGTTCCTGGACTACTTTTTGACGGAGCCGCTCTACACGCTGTTCGCCGGGCCGACGGCCATCATCCAGACCGTGATGTTCGTGCTCGTAGTGGGCCTGATCAGCGCCCTTCAGGAAGCGCGCATCCGCGCGCAGGAACGCCTGGCGCGCACGACCACCCAACTGAACGTGATCCTTCAGAATGTGGGCGCGGGCATTACCGCGCAGCGCGCCCCGGATCACCGCATCATGTTTGTGAACGAGACGGCGGCGCAGCTATCGGGCTTCTCGTCGCCGGACGAGATGCTGAATCTGAGGGCGGAGCAAATCCGCGATCTGTTCGAGCTGTACGACGAGCGCGGGCAGCTCATTGACCTCAGCCAGATGCCGGGGCGGCGCGCCGTCAGCGAACGGACGGGCGCAGGCAATGTGACCTACCGGTCGCGCCGGAAAGACACGGGGCTGGAGCGCTGGATTCATCTCCGCTCCGTGCCGATCTACGATGAAAAGGGCGATCCCGCGCTCGTCGTGAGCATCATGCACGACATCACCGACCAGAAGCGGCTGGAAGCCGTGCACCGCCAGGAAGAGCAGCGGCTGCGCACTGTCCTGGATAACCTGGGCATCCTGGTCGGCCTGCTAACGCCCGACGGCATCCTGATCGAGGCGAATCGAACCGCGCTCCAGGTGGCCAACTTGAAGCCGGAAGACGTGATCGGCAAGCCCTTTGAGGAAACGTACTGGTGGTCCTATTCCGAGGCGGTCCAGGCGCAGTTGCGCGACGCCATCGAGCGGGCGCGCAAGGGCGAGATGGTCGCCTATGACGTGAAGGTGCGGACCGGCGAAGACAAGTGGATGATCATCGCCTTCCAATTGGCCCCGATCTATGAGGATGGCCACATCCGCTACCTGTTGCCTTCGGCGGTGGACATCACCCAGCGGGTGCAATACGAACAGGAACTGCGCGAGGTCAACGGGATGCTGCACTGGCATCAGCAGCGCCTCGTTCGCATCGTGAACAACATTCCGGGCATCATCTGGGAGTCGGTTACTGAGCCGGCCCAGGAGCGTCCGAGGCTGACCTTCGTCAGCGACCAGATCGAGAAGTTCCTGGGCTACAAAGCCGGGGAGTTCCATGCCAATCCCGAGCTTTGGCAGAAGGTGATCCACCCGGCGGACATCCATGAGGCCCGCGAAAGCGTCCAGGCTGCCCTGGAGCGCAACCGAACGGCCAGCGCCGAATTTCGGATGATCTCCAAAGATGGGCGAGTCTTCCCCGTCGAAACGCACACCACGCAAGTGCCCGCCGAGGATGGCCAGACCACGTACAGCGTGGGCGTGATCATGGACATCACGTCGCGCAAAGCGGCGGAAGAGCGCGCCGCCGAGTACGCCGCCGAATTGAAGCGCTCCAATGAAGAACTGCACCAGTTCGCTTACGTGGCCTCGCATGACTTGCAGGAGCCGCTGCGCATGGTATCGAGCTACCTGCAACTCCTGGAAAAGCACTATGGCGACAAACTCGAAGGCGATGCCAAAGAATACATCGAGTTTGCCATCGACGGCGCGGTGCGCATGAAGGCGCTGATCATGGACCTGCTGACCTATTCGCGGGTCGAGTCGCAAACCCGAAACATGACCTGGGCGCAGAGCCAGCGCGCGCTGGAACAGGCGCTCACCAACCTGAAAATCACCATTGACGAGCGCAAGGCAGCCGTCACGGCAGACACGCTGCCGCCTGTGTGGGGCGACGAACTGCAGCTCACGCAGCTGTTCCAGAACCTGGTCGGGAACGCCATCAAGTTTGCCAGCGACAAGCCGCCGGAAGTGCATGTCGGCGTCGAGCGGCGGGGCGACGAGTGGCTCTTTTCTGTGAAGGACAACGGCATCGGCATCGAGGCGCAGTACCAGGAACGTATTTTCGCCATCTTCCAGCGCTTGCACAGCAAGGGCAAGTATCCCGGCACGGGAATCGGGCTGGCCATCTGCCGCAAAATCGTGGAGCGGCATGGCGGGCGAATCTGGGTTGAGTCCACCCCTAAGCAAGGCAGCACGTTTTTCTTCACCATACCAGCGGACTCCAGGAAGGGGAGCTATGTACAGCGTAGTACCAATTGAAATCTTGCTCAT
>JADZBY010000280.1 GCA_020851855.1 Anaerolineae bacterium | reverse complement strand
GCGTCGCGACGCGCCCGCCGTCGCGATCCGTGTTTACGTTCAAGAACGAAAGGATTGCCGTGAGCACTCCCAAGCCCAAGCGCGCCGCGCCCGCCGATGACGAGCGTGCGCCGCTCCGCAGGTTGCCGGGCGGCTCGCGAGCCGCCCCTACAGCAGCCGAACGTGTAGGGGCGCGTCGCGACGCGCCCGCCGTCGCGATCCGTGTTTACGTTCAAGAACGAAAGGATTGCCGTGAGCACTCCCAAGCCCAAGCGCGCCGCGCCCGCCGATGACGAGCGTGCGCCGCTCCGCAAGCGCCTGCTTTATTTCGCCATTTTCGCCCTGATCATCCTCGCCATCGTCGGCGGGACGGTTTTCCTCGTCTGGAACGACATTCAAACTCGGCTGCAAGCGCCGGTTCGCGAGCCGGCGGCGCACGCCGAGGGCATCAGCATCAGCACATTCGTCGCCTACGACGTGAAGCGCGCCTTTCCTACCGGGCTGGCCGAGGATGGCAATGGCGGCCTGATCGTGACGCTGCTCGGCACGGGCGCAGTCGACCGTGTATCCGCCGATGGGCAGACCGCCAACTTCCAGCAGCTCACCGCGCCGGGAGCCATCGCGCGCGGGCCGGGCGGCGTGCTGTACGTCATCGATTATCAGGCCGCCGATTCGCGCACCTTCGGCCAGCTCAAGCGCATCACGCCCGACGGACAGGTCAGCTACTTTGGCGACGCGCTGAACGAGGGCAAGTTGCCGCTCTTTGCCCAGTTGGCGGTTGATGGCGCGGGCAACCTGTATGTCTCGCACCCAGACGCGGCTTCGGTCTGGCGTGTGACGCCCGACGGCGTCGCCGCACTGTGGTGGTCGGTTCCACCGGTCGGCGGCGTGGCCGGACAGCCCATCGGCCTCGCCTACGCGGCGCAGCGAAACGCCTTGTTGGTGGCCGATCCGGGGACCGGCTCGATTTACAGCCTGAGTCTGGCGGGCGGCGCGCCGGTCGCGGAGACGCTGTACCGGCAGGCCGGGCTGGACCTGCGCACGCTGGCGGTCGATGCGGCAGGCGTGGTGTATACGGCGTACTGGACCGCCGACAACGGCGTATTGAGCCGCCTGGAGCCGGATGGCACGCTCGTAACGCTCGCCGATCAGTTCCGCGCGCCGATGGCGATTCTGGCGCGAGATACGGAGCTTTTTATAGCAAATTCAGGCTTGCCAGCTATGCTCACAGGCGTGAGTGATGATCCGCCGTTCACGGTGAGCCGTGTGCAGGTCGACTAACGGGCCGTGCAGTATCAATTCCGGAGGTGCTGAAGAGGGGCATTTTGCTAGTCGGCGTAAGCGAATCCCGCCATCTGGTCTGTGCACTTTGACCAGAACACGCTCTCGATTCCTCTCAAGGACTGGCTAGAAATTGACAAAGCGGGGGCGGTGTGCAATGATGGACCCCGCATCCTCGCGTGGTGTAGAGTGTAGGGGGAGATGTATGCGAAGGAATCGCAGTCTATTCGCGTTTGCCTTTTTGGCGATCTTTGCTTTGATCGTTGCCGCGTGCGGCAGCCCAACACCGACCCGCACCCCAGCGCCGACGCCCACTGTAGCTGCGGCGGCGACCGAGGCGGCGACTGAGGCGGCCACGGAAGCGGCGACCGAGGCCCCAACCGAAGCGGCGACTGCCGCGCCAACCGAGGCGGCGGCTGCCACAGAAGCGGCGACCGTTGAGCCAACTGAGGCGGCCACCCAGGCGGCGATGGCTACAGAAGCCGCAACTGCCGAACCGACGGCGGAAGCGACTGCCGAAGCGACGGCAGCGGCGGTGGCGATGGCCACGGAAGCCGCGACGGCAGCGCCGACGGCTGAGGCGACGGCAGAAATGACCCGCGCCGAGCCGCTCGCCTGTGCGACGACGGGCGACCTGATCGTCGGCACGGACGCGGCGTTCCCGCCCTTCGAGAGCGTGGACACGACCACCAACGAGATCGTCGGCTTCGACATCGACCTGGTGAAGGCCATCGGCGAAGAGGCGGGCTTCACCCCGCAGTTCGTCAACGCGCTGTACGACACCATCTTCATCAACCTGGCGGCGGGCGAGTTCCACCTGGTGGCCAGCGGCTCGACTATCACCGAGGCGCGGCTGGAGACGGTGAACTTCTCCAACCCGTACTTCGCCTCGGCGCAGGCCATCGTCATGCGCGCCGACGACGCGGCGAGCTACACATCCACCGCCGACCTGGCCGGGCTGACCATCGGCGTGCAACTGGGCACGACCGGCGCGGAAGCGGCCAAAGACATCCCCGACACGGCGGGCATCAGCGAGTTCCAGACCGCGCCGGAAGCTTTCCAGGCGCTGTCCAACGGCGACGTCGACGCGGTGGTCAATGACCGGCCCGTCTCGCAGAGCATCATCGCCAACAATCCCGACCTGAACGTCGTGATTGTGGATGACGCCTTCACGCTGGAATACTACGGCATCGCCGTGCGCAAGGAATGCACCGACCTGCTCGACGCCGTGAACGCCGGGCTGGCCGCCATCATTGACAATGGCACGTATGCCGAAATCTACGCGACGTACTTTGGCGTGGAGCCGGGCGAGGACTTCCGCGAAGGCGCATCCGGCCCGACCCTCGATGAGATCATGAACCCGGCCACGCCGGAACCGACCGCCGCACCGACCACCGAACCAACGCCTGAAGCGACGCAAGGAAGTTAAGGTGTTGGCAAAGGAGTTGTGTTAAACTTCCGCTGGCCAGGCCCCGCCGACACGTTTTAGGCGGCCTGGCCTGTCGGGAAGCTGTGCGTGTGGGGAGAGGCACTCGCGCTGTCGCAACCGCGCGAGCGCCTCTCATCCGTTGAACCACAAAGTGAGCGCGCCCATGGGACCCAAGACCACTGATACCCCCGACCGCCCGGAAGAAGTCGCCCGATACCGCACCCTGATCAACCTGCCGCCCTGGCTTGACCGGCTCTCGGCGCGTGTGGCTCGCTGGCCGTGGTCGATCATCATCATCCTCGCCGCGCTGCTCATGCTCTTCTACTCGATCCTGACGAGCGATTTCTACCGGCGCGCGCTCGTTTTCGTCACCGATGATCCCCGCCTCTCAACGGACCAGTTCACGTCGGTAGTCTACGACGTGCGCGGGCCAGACGGGGAGATCAGCCGGGTGCGCGGCATCGTCACCGGCAGCGAAGGCGACGAGGTCATCATCCAGACCCAGCCGGAAGTCCTGGTGCGCATTCCGCAGGGCGATATCGGCCAGCTCACCTGCGAGCCGCCCGCCGATAACGGCTGCCCGGTCGGCGCGACGGCCACCGTAGTGCGCAGCCGCATCAGTGGCCGCCTGCTGCGCGAAGACGCGGGCCGTTTTGACATCGCCACAGACACCGGCGAGGTTGTGCAGGTGCGAAAGATCGCCGCCAACCAGGAAACGCAGGTGCGCACGCCGGAAGGCTGTAGCGCGACGCCCAACGGCACGTGCCAGATCGCGCTCGATCTGTTGCCGGAGCGCCCGGAGAACATCTACAGCGGAGCCGTCACCGAATCCGACGCCGAGGCCATCGTCGTGCAGACGGCGCAGGCCGAATATACGCAGGTGAACACGGCGGCTATCGTGGACGTGGTGAACGCGCAGCCCGCCGTGTGCGCCCTGAACAACATCAAAGCCTGCGATGAGGGCATTTTCCTGACGCTGGGCGTAACGTTTCTCGCCTTCAGCGTCGCGGTCGTCCTGGGCCTGATTTTCGGGCTGATGCGCCTGTCGAGCAACCCGGTGCTGTACAACGTCTCAACGGTGTATGTTGAGGTCATTCGCGGCGTGCCGCTGCTCGTCATCCTGCTCTTCGTGAATTTCGCCCTTGCGCCCTGGCTGCGCGACAGCTTTCCGGCGCTCGTGCCAGGCGTGAGCGCGGCGATTCTGGTGATGGGCGTGCTGCTGGCGGCCTATTATGTGCTCACCCGCTGGCCGGTGCGCCGGGCCGAGCCGGTCGCCTTCCTTCAGCCGATTGTGTTGACGGTAACCGTCACCGGCATGTTGCTCGTGGTGGTCACGTTTCTGGGCGCGAACAGCGACCTTGCGCCGGTCTTACGCGGCATCCTGGGCCTGTCCTTCGGTTATGGCGCGTTTCTGGCCGAGTTGTTCCGGGCGGGCATCCAGAGCATCGGCAAAGGGCAGACAGAAGCGGCGCGCAGCCTGGGTATGAACTACCTGCAATCCATGCGCTTTGTGATTTTGCCCCAGGCGTTTCGAGTCGTTCTGCCGCCCCTGGGCAACGAGTTCATTGCCATCCTTAAAGACACGTCGCTCCTGGTGATTCTGGCGCTGCCCGAACTGACGCAAAAAGCGCGCCTGTTCGCGGCGGACACCTTCCGGCCCTTCGAGGCGTACATCACCATCGGCGCGCTGTATCTTGTCATGACGCTGTTCCTGTCTTTCCTGGTGCGCACGGTTGAACGGCGGGTATCGCTGCCCAGGTAATCTGTGGGATTGTGAGGAGTAAGGTCGATGACCAGCGCCGAGCGTAAGCCGATCATCACCGTCAGAGACGTTCACAAGTACTTCAAGACGCCGCGCGGGACGGTCCACGCGCTGCGCGGCGTGAGCATGGAAGTCAAACCCGGCGAAGTGGTCACGGTCATCGGACCGAGTGGATCGGGCAAATCCACGCTGTTGCGCTGCCTGAACCGCCTGGAAGCCTTCGACGCCGGCTCGATTGTCGTGGACGGCATCCCGCTGGACACGGCGGTCAACATCAACAAAGTGCGCGCCGAGGTGGGCATGGTCTTCCAGAGCTTCAACCTGTTTCCGCACCTGACGGCGCTCGAAAACATCGCCATGGCGCAGAAGGTGGTGCGCAAACGCAGCCGCAAGGATGCCGAGATGGTGGCCCACGAGCTGCTGGTCAAGGTGGGCATCCCGGAGAAGGCCGACACCTACCCGGGGCAGCTCTCCGGCGGGCAGCAGCAGCGCGTCGCCATCGCGCGGGCGCTGGCCATGAACCCCAAGATCATGCTCTTTGACGAGCCAACCAGCGCGCTCGACCCGGAGATGATCAAGGAAGTGCTCGACGTGATGCTGGCGCTGGCCCAGGAAGGCATGACGATGGTCGTCGTCAGCCACGAGATGGGTTTTGCGCGCGCCGCCGCCAACCGGACCATTTTCATGGACGAGGGCATCATCGTGGAGCAGGGCGAACCGGTCGAATTGTTCGCCAACCCGCAGACGGACCGCTTCAAGCTGTTCCTGAGCAAGATTCTCAAGCACTGATCGAACTCACGGGCGATGTAGCGGGTCGTGGGGCCGCGCATGGATTTCACAAATAATCGCGGATCGCATCGCCCGGACCTGAAGGTCCAGGCTGAACCTACGAAGCCCTTCGGGCTGAAGGTGTGTTCCAGCCCGTCAGGGCTTTGCAGACTCAGCCCGGCGCTGAAGCAACCAGGCGCGCTCGATGATCCGCGTGAATATCTGAATATCCAGCAGCGGGCATTCCGTCGCCTCGCCGCACCGGCTTTTCTCAGACGCCGCCACGAATATTAAGACAGTGCGCATCGACGCCGTGCGGATTCGGCGTATAATAATGATCGTCGTTCCCGATGTGTTTGCTTCCCGTTCATGAGATAAGAGACAGAATCGGTTAACGCGATGCCCAACCATCCGGCCACTTGAGCTGAATCACCATCCCAGACTCGCCTTCGTCGTCCCGGCGCGTATGGCTAGCGCCTGGCGCTGCCGCCGGACTTCTGCCCAATGCCAAGAGTCATCGTGCAGCGTTTCCACCCAAGATTCCGAGTTTTGAAACTCGGGCCGTGGACGATGCGTATAGTGCATTACACTGCACCTCTGGCTGGATAGCCTGACTAGTGGAGTGAAAGACCTTGTCCGTGGACCCAGAGCGCGCAAACCTGACCCAAGCCCGTGCCGGAGACCAGGCGGCCTTCGGTGAGCTGGTGCGGCTGCACCAGAGCGCCGTCTATAACCTTGCCTACCGCATGTTGGCCAATCGTGTCGAGGCAGAAGATGCGGCCCAGGAAACTTTCATGCGCGCCTACGCCAACCTGGACCGTTATGACATGGAGCGCCCATTCCGGACCTGGCTGCTGTCGATCACCTCAAACTACTGCATCGACCGGCTGCGCCGGCGGCGGCTGACGTGGCTCTCGCTCGAAGAGCCGCTGCCGCCCACCGCCGCGCTGCACAGCGACGAAACCGAGCCGGAAGATGCGGTCATCGAGGATGAACGCAACGCCATGATTCAGGCGCTGCTCGCGGAGCTTGCTCCCGATTACCGCGCGGCGGTCGTGCTGCACTACTGGTACGACTATTCGTATGCGGAAATCGCGGGCATCCTCGACACGACGGAGAGCGCGGTCAAGAGCCGCCTGTTCCGGGCGCGCCAGACACTCGCGGCGCGGCTGTCGGGCAATGCGAGCAATCCGACGAGCACGGCGGTGAGCGTCAATACAGCTACGAACGCGGCAAGCGGGGCGAATAGCCCGGCGGGTCGGTCGGCAAGGGAGAGACATTCGCGACTCATTTTGGCCGGGGAGGAGACGTGATGCGCCGCGAACTCACTGAAGACGAACGGCGGCTAGAGCAGGAAGAACGGGAAGCGCTGCTGGCGGCGGAGATGCTCGAAGAGGCGGAAGCCGAAGGCGATGCGCTGGCGCTCCAGTTCCGCGCTGTGGACCGGCTGTTCCAGAACGTCCCGATGATGGAAGCGCCCACCGGCTTTGCCGAGCGCGTCATGCTGGCCATCGCACAGAGCCAGCCGCAGCCGGACAAGGTGCGGCGTGGCGCGCGCCTTCGGCTGACCTGGCTGCTCGCTGTACCGCTCATCGTCGGGCTGTTCATCGTCGGGCCTGCTATTCTCATCGCGCAGGGGCCGGGGGCTGCGGCGCTCGGCTTCTTGCTCGCTCGTGTCGTTGAACGGCTGAACACGCTGGCGCTTGAGGCCGCTGCCTGGGCGCGCGCCTTCGACGTGATGAGCCTTGCCCCGGCGCTGCTGGTTGCGGCGCTCAGCCTCGTGGTAGGGAGTCTGGTCGCGTTCTGGCGGCTGACTCAGGCGGCGGCGGCACAGGCTGCCCAGGTTGTGTACCAGGTCCCCGTGAGGGTGCATTCCCTTTCATGAAACGGCGCACGGTCGTCGCCGGCGCTCTCATCCTGATCGTGGCCTTTGTGCTCGGCGCAGTTGCGATTCAGGCCACCGGCGCGCTTCCTTCCAGCTACACGTTCCGGCTCGCCGCCGGTGAAGAACGCCAGGGTGATCTGGTCGTCACGGCGCGCGATGTCTCGTTTGCCGCCGGGAGCCGGGTGGCAGGCGACGTGTCGATCATGGCCGTCGGCAGCATCGATCTGGCCGGGACCATCGACGGCGACCTGTCGATCCTCGCCCCGGCCTCGGACGTCCAGCTCGCGGACAGTTTCGCGCTGACCGGCAACCTGACCGTGTGTGCGCGCCGCGTCACCCCGCTCGATGGGCTGTCCATCGGCGGGCGGCGCGAGACAGGCTGCGACCGGCTGGCGACGCTCTTCAGCGGCAGCGGCGAGAGCATCCAGACCGCCATCCCGGCGCTGCATCTGCCCCTGTTCAGCGGTTACAGCGGCAGCGGCGGGGCACAGATCGTGCAGATGGCGCTCACCGCGTTCCTGGTGGCGGGCGTTGCGGCGGCCATCGCCTTCTTCTTCCCCGATCACCTGCGCCAGATCAGCGCCACCGCCTTCTCACAGACGCGCCTGTCGCTGCTGGCGGGCCTGATGCTGCTCGGCCTGGCAGTGGGCATCTCGCTGCTGGTCCTGGTGCTGACTCTGGCGACGGTGGGCGGCCTGTGCGTAGGGCTGCCGCTGTTTGCCGGGGCCTGGGCGATCCTGCTGGCGGCGCTGATCGTGGGCTGGGTGGCCATTGCCTATCCGCTCGGCGGCTGGCTGCTGCGGCGCAGCGCGGTCAACGCGCCCCCGGTCGCGGCGGCGGCGCTCGGCGCACTGGCGCTAACCGGCGCACACGGCCTGATCCAGATTGTGCCATGCCTGGGCTGGCTCAGCTTTCTCGTGCTGCTGGGGCTGGGGTCGGTGGGGTTGGGCGCGCTCATCCTGACGCGGGCGGGCACGCGGCCTTACCCACAGTTCGTACGCCGCCGCGCCTAGAGGCTGTCACGAACTCGGAGCCTCACCCCCTGGCCCCCTCTCCATGCGGAGTACCGCATAGAGAGGGGGAACGGCACAGGTATGCTCCCCTCTCTACGACTGCCGGGGTCCCCGCTGGGGTGGCAGTCGTGGAGAGGGGCCGGGGGTGAGGTCAAGCGTTGACATCGTCTCGCTGGGCCACGTCCGACGTGCGAAGTGCATAACACGCTTTACGCTTCCGACTGCTCGACCAGCCGGTTGAAGCGCGCTTCCTGGGCATCCCAGGCGGCAGTGTTCTGCGGCGTGTAGTGTTCCAACGGGAACGACTGGTGCAGCAGGGCGCGCCCTTCCCCGATGTTCTTCAGCGAGCCGAGCGCGATCAGCTGCGAGATGGCGTTGCCGAGCGCCGTCGCCTCGACCGGGCCGCCCACCACGGGGATGCCGGTCGCGTCTGCCGCCATCTGGCACAGCAGCCGGTTTTGCGAGCCGCCGCCGATGATGTGCAGCGTCTCGACCTCGCGCCCGGACAACCGCATGAGCAGCCGCACCACGTACCGGTACTTGAGCGCCAGGCTCTCGAAGATGCAGCGGGCCATCGCGCCGACAGTCTCCGGCGCGGGCTGGCCAGTTTCCGCACAGCGCTGCCTGACGCGGCCCACCATGTCGCCCGGCGTGATGAACAGCGGATCGTCCGGGTCGATCAGCGAGACAAACGGCGCGCTTTGTGACGCCATGTCGCACAACTGGTCATAGCCGTATTCCTGCCCGGCATCGGCCCAGTTGCGGCGGCATTCCTGGATCAGCCACAGGCCGACGATGTTCTTCAGGAAGCGGATCGTGCCGCCGAAGCCGCCCTCGTTTGTCACGTTGGCCCGCGCTGCCGCTTCGGTGTTGATCGGCGTGTCCAACTCCATGCCGAGCAGCGACCACGTGCCCGACGACAGGTAGGCGAAGCGCTCGTTGCGCGCGGGAGCGCCGACGACTGCCGAGGCGGTGTCGTGGTGCGGCGCGAGCACCACCGGGATGCCGTCGAACGCGCCGAGCGACTGGCCCGGCATGTGCACGTCTTTCTTGAACAGCCGCGTGGGGATGCCGACCCGCTCCATGACATCCCACGCCCATTCGCGCTTGCCGGAATTGAACATGTGCGAAGTCGAAGCGATGCAGAACTCGTGGGCGCGCACGCCGGTCAGCCAAAAGTAGAACAGGTCGGGCAGGAACAGGAACTCGGCGGCGCAGTCGAGCACCGGATCGTTATTCTTCACCAGGCTGGTAAGCTGGAAGAGCGTGTTGAGCGCCATGGTCTGGATGCCGGTCTGGGCGAAGATCTCTTCGCGCGGCACGCGGCTGAAGACCCAATCGACCATGCCATCGGTGCGCCGGTCACGGTAGTGCACCGGGTTGGCCAGCAGGTTGCCGTTGCGGTCCAGAAGCCCAAAATCGACGCCCCAGGTGTCGACGCCAATCGAGGCCACCGGCCCGGCTTTGCGCGCCTTGTCGATCCCGGCCTGGACCTCGTGCCACAGGCGCAGGATGTCCCAATGCATCGTGCCGCGCACCATGACAGGCCGGTTGGAGAAGCGGTGCATCTCTTCGAGGCTGAGCCGCTGGCCATCAAAACGCACGGCCATGACGCGCCCGCTCTCCGCGCCGAGATCGACCGCCAGCACAGTTTGTTCGGGCATAAAGACTCCTCAAGAATGGTGAAATCCTCACCCCGGGTCCCTTTCCCTCAAGGCGAGGGGGTGAAAGGGCGCAGCATGGCGGACCGTGCAGGCGTTGTCCCTACCCACGTGCAGGGACGAGGCCTGCCTCGTCCGCCTCTGCATTTCCCTCTTGCCCTGAGACAGAGAGGCAGGGAGAGCAAAGGGCAATGCGTTGTTCGTTAAACCAGCCGCCGCCGCAGACGCCGGTACAGGTACACCACAAGCACGGCCACGACGGCCCCGATCAGCGCCAGCACCATGTCAATCAGGCGCACGCTGATCGCCCCGGCCAGCGCGGGCGGCGTTTCCAGGCGCAACAGGCCAAACAACAGCCCGATGACGAACGCGCCCACTGCGCCTGCGAACACCGCGATCAGCGTCCGAACGCGCCCGCTCAGGATCACCGCCAGCAGCAGGCCAAACACCGCACCGGCTGCCAGCCAGACCAGGGTCACCTCTGCCGTGGGCATGGGCTTCTATCCTTTCGGGGACGCCGTACCGATCACGGGTAATTGCGGTTCAGCGTGCGGGCATAGGGCGTTGTCTCGCGGATGTGCGGCAGGCCACACACCCAGGCCAGCGTGCGCTCGACGCCCAGGCCAAACCCGGCGTGCGGGACTGCCCCGTAACGGCGCAGGTCGAGATACCAGCGGTAGTTATCCGGGTTGATGCCGATGTGCCGTACGCGCTGTTCGAGCAGTTCCAGGTCATAGATGCGCTCGCTGCCGCCCGTGATCTCGCCGTAACCTTCCGGCGCGAGCAGGTCGACGCTGCGGCACACTTCCGGGCGGCCCTCGACCGGCTGCATGTAGAACGCCTTGACCGCCGTCGGGTAATGATAGACGAATACGGGCCGGTCAAATTGCTGGGTGAGGGCCGTCTCGTGCGGCGAGCCGAAGTCGCCGCCCCATTCGATGCGCAGTTCGCGCTGCTTTTCGGGGTCGGGTTCGGCGTCGGCCAGCTTGTTGAGCCGCTCAACGGCCTCATCGTAGCTGATGCGCGGGAAGGGCGGCAGTACCCTCTCAAGATATGTCGTGTCGCGCTCCAGCAGCTGCAATTCGGCGCGGTGCTTGTCCAGGATGCGCTGCACGATGTGGCTGATGAAGTCCTGTTCCATGTCCATCAGGTCTTCGAGCGAGAACCAGGCCATCTCCGGCTCGACCATCCAGAACTCGGCCAGATGGCGGCGCGTCTTCGACTTTTCGGCGCGGAAGGTCGGCCCGAAGCAGTACACCTTGCCGAACGAGGCCATGTTCGCCTCGTTGTAAAGCTGGCCGGTCTGCGCCAGATAGGCTTTGTCGTCGAAATAGTCGATCTCGAACAGCTCGGTGGTCGATTCGCCCGCCGCCGGGGTGATGATCGGGGTGTCTACGAGCAGGTAGTCGTGGTCGTCCAGCCAGGTGCGGATGGCGTTGATCAACGCGCCGCGAATGCGCAGGATGGCCCACTGCCGCGACGAGCGCACCCACAGATGGCGGTTGTCCATGAGGAACTCGACGCCGTGCTCTTTGGGGCTGATCGGGTATTCCTGGGCCAATTGGACGATTTTCAGGTCGTGGATGCCGATCTCATAACCGCCGGGGAAACCGGGCGCGCGGTTATCGGCGCGCACCACGCCCGTCACGATCAGCGACGACTCCTGGGTGACGGTGCGGGCAGCCTCGAAGACTTCCGCCGGGAGTTCTTTCTGGAAAGCGACGGCCTGGGCGATGCCGCTGCCGTCGCGCACCTTCAGGAATTGCAGCCGGCCCTTGTCGGTGCGGTCATACAGCCAGCCGCGCACGGTGACTTCCTGGCCGACGTAATCTTTGAGGTGGGCAATCGAAACGATGGGGGCCACGTGGCGCTTCCTTGTGTACGTGGAAAGGAATGGACGATCTTGCCGGGGATTATAACCCGTGATGCGCCGTTGTGGAGTGCCGTGTTCCATCACGCCTGACCTGTCCATATCGCCCTGGTCTGAAATGCTTCTGTGTTCTCGTATTTCGTAGACCGGCGATACGCAATTGGGCGCTTCAATCCTTTGTCCAAGCTCATTCACCAATTTTTTAGGTGCAAATGCTTGACCAACATTGTAAGGAGATGTAACATGTTAACCATAAAACCTAAACAAAGTTTATGCGCCTGGAGCAGCTGCCAGGTACACCCCACGCTCACGGGCGCATGTCCAACGTGATGCAGGTCCCAAAGTAAGAAAAAAACATAGGTGCGCGTCAAGGAAATATGATGGAGGCCCCGGCTTCTTTCGCAGGATTGAGGATGAAATGCTCGTGAATGATGGAACGGACCAGACACAGCGACCGGTGATCGACCTGGACTCGGATTTAGTGCAGTTCTACTTTCGCGATATTCGCCCCATCTCCGCGCCGCTCAACGTGGATCGTGAGCGTGCGCTGGCCACCGCCGTCCAACAGGGAAAAGCCGCACAAGCCCGGCTGGACCGCCACACCGCACTTTCCGACGAGGAGCGCGTTTACCTGGAAGCCTGTATTGAGGCCGGCGAGCAGGCCCGCCAGGAACTGATCATGGCCAATACGCGCCTGGTGGTGAGCATCGCCAAAGCCTATCAGGGGCGCGGGCTGTCGCTGGCCGATCTCATTCAAGAGGGCAACCTGGGCCTGATGAAGGCCATCGACCGTTTCGACCCGGAGCGCGGCGTGCGCCTGAGCACCTATGCGACATGGTGGATTCGGCAAACTATCGCCCGCGCCGCCGGGGACAGCGGGCGCACCATCCGGCTGCCCATCAACCAGGGGCAGCGCTGGGGACGCCTGCGCCGGACGTTCGAGGACCTCTCGCAGCAGCTTGGCCGGGAGCCGACGCACGAAGAACTGGCTGCCGCCGCCGAACTGACGGTGGAACAGGTCGAGGCGACGCTGATGGCCGCCCGCGAGCCGCTGCAGATTGACGAGTTGGTCAGCGACGAGGAAGACCGCCCACGCGAGGATTTGCTGGCCGATACGGAGCACGAGCTTCCCGAACAGGCCACGGCCCGCCAGTTATTGACCGAGGCCATCCAGCAGCTTCTCGAAATGCTGCCGGCGCGCGAAGCAGACATTTTGCGCCTGCGCTACGGCTTCTGCGACGGCGAGAATCACAGCATGGCGCAGATTGGCGAGATCATGGGGTACAGCCGGGAGCGCATCCGCCAGCTTCAGCACGAGGCGCTCAGCAAGCTGCGCGTGCTGGATCGTGAGATGCGGCTGGTCGACTACCTGGACTAGCACGGCATCTTCACGCTGCGCTGGCGCATCGCCCCGTTGAAGCGGCCCGCGACGATCCACGAGGATCAGCGCGGGCCGCTGCTATTGTGAGGCTGCGGCGGCGCGCTTAACTGGCGGCTGCCGAATCCTGCCGGTACAGGACCACGAGATACCAGCCCAGGAACATCAACAGGCCAAAGAGCGGCATATCAGCCGCGTCCGGCTCGATGCTCAGTTCACCGGAGACCTTGAGGAATCCACCCAGTTTGTAGCCGATGATCGGCGCACCATCCGCCATGGTCCACACGTAGCGCGTTCCCCAGAAGTTGCCCGGTTTCCAGAAGAATACGCGGCCATCGGGCAATTCGAGGCGTCCGCCGACCATGTGGTAGATGAACTCCGCCGGAGAGCTTTCGGTACCTATCGACCTGATCGTGATGCGGCGCCGGAAGAATCCTTTCCGCTCCAGGCTCCAGCGGTTGCCCGGCGCTTCGATTTCCGTGTAGCTACTCCACCAGTGCGGGCGAGTCATGGTCGCCAGCAGATCCCCCTGCCGGCTGCGAAGCTCGTAATCTTGCTTCCACCAGCGAGACTGCACCCAGCGGGCATCTTGAAGTTCAAGCTCTTTCAGTCGCTTCATCGATCTCTCCTGTGGCGCGTCGCTGCACACTACTACGACGCAGTGTGCTGGCGGGTCGCAGCCCAGGAAAGGCGGCTGCCCTTGGCTGGCGCGCGTTACATGCGTTGGCTACTCACTCCCAATTGGATCAAACCCGCAAAAAACGGATCACAGTCCTGGCAAAAAAACCTTTCGCGCGGCAGGGGGCTGATCCCGTGACGCCGCCGTCACGCAGCGGTCACGCTGGCCGCCTATGATGGGCGTATTCCGTGTGAATGAAGAGGAGAACGCCCATGTCCAGACAATTGCTCGCCGTCTCTCTCATCGTGATCGTTACGCTCGTGCTCGCGCCGGCAGCCGCCGTGAACGCACAGGACGGGCCGGTCTATGTGCTCACCGAGCAGCAGATCAACGCCGATTTCAGCATCCCCAGCACCGCCGCACGCCGCATCTCTGATCTCGCGGTGGATGTGCAGCCGGATGGCGTACACATCTCGTTCAAGATGACCACCGTGAAGGATGGCACGTCGAACACGCTGAGCATCATCGCCATCTTGATTGGGCTGTTTCAACCCCGTGTCTCTTCCCTGGACCTGGAAAACACGCTGATCAGCAGCTTCTCGGCATCGCCCGCCCTTCGCCGCGAGGTGTCCGGGATGATCACGCGGGCATGGCGCGATTACATGGCACAGGTCGCCGCATCCGCAGAGACGCAGGGCCTGAATCTCACGAAGGTCACGTACGTGACGCACCTCATGGAGTCCGAGGGCATCAACTTCTTCGCCGTCGAGCCGCCGTCCGGGCCGGGGGAATGACAAGGCCCTCACCCTGGCCCCTCTCCCGACCGCGGAGTACGGTTGGGAGAGGGGAAAAGCGCACTCGCATGGACGGGTTGGAGTGAGGGTCTACTCGCTCACAGGCGGCGTGTAAGACCGCCCGTCCCAGCCGGCCATCCAGGGCGCAGTGTGCTTGCCGGTGAGGAAACGCTCCAGATAGTCCGCGCCGGGATTGCCCGACCGCCGCATCCGCTCAAGGACAGCGCCCCGGTCATACTCGGCGCGGTGAAAGGCGATGGAATAACCCGCGCGGTCGGCCTGAAGGATGGCATACGCGGCGCGCAGGTCCGGCGGGAAGGGCAGCCCCACGCTGCCGGGATTTATGATGCGCCGTTTGCCCAACGCCCGGTCCATCGTCCAGTGAAAATGCCCGGCGCACACCAGATCGGCGTCGCAGCCATCCAGCACGGCGGCGAGCGCGCCATCGTCCAGCGTCGGGATCAGGCCGTCGCCGTCGTCAGCGCCCGGCGCAGCGTGCACCAGCAGGACGCGCGCGCCGTCGGGCAGCGTCAGCCGGTGATCAAGCGGCAGCGCGCGCAGCCAATCCAACCGGTTGTGCGCCGCCAGATAACCCGTCGTCCAGCCAAAGCTGCCGCTCAGCTCGGCCAGCACGGGAACGAGCGCCGGGTCGTGCGCCGCCTGCTCGACCGTCGGGCCGGGCCGGTCGCCGGTGGTCACGAAACGGTCGGTATTGCCCCGGATAAAGACCGGACTCGGCAGATTGACCAGCCGGTCCAGCACCTCACTGGGCGCATAGCCCATCGCGCACAGGTCGCCCAGCACCCAGCAGCCATCCACGCCGCCGCGCGCCGCCACATCGGCGAGCACCGCATCGAGCGCCGCCAGATTGCCGTGAATATCAGACAAGATCGCGATGCGCATGGCCCGGCGTCCTATTCCGTCTTGGTGCGCCGCTCGATGGCCTTGATGCGCTGGCGGATCAGCGAGTCGAGCGGCGCTTTGCGGTTGTTGCGGTAGTCGTAGGAGACGATCACCGCCTCACCGTCCGCCGTGACTCTGGCGAGGCGGTGGCTGACGGCGCTGTATTTCATGGTGAAACGGTCGTCGTCCACGGCGGAGACGCGCGCCCCGACCGAGATGGTGTCCGGAAAAGTGAGCGTAGCGCGGAACTTGGCCGAAGTCGAGGCAAGGATCGGCCCGATCCCGGTCTGGTGCATGATGGTCATGTACTCGATGCGCTCGAAATAGGCCAGCCGGGCGCTTTCGAAGTAACGAAAGAAGACCGTGTTGTTCACATGGTGAAGGGAGTCCATCTCACCCCAGGCGACGGGGATCTCGATGACCACCGGGAAATCCTCAAGCAACTTGTTCATCACTTCTCCTGAGCGGATGCGCGGCGTGCGGCGCGGGACCGGGAGCCAGAACCAGCGCGGGAGCCTTCCGGGAGCAACGGCGTATCGGGTTGGCGCAGCGCGCGTTTTGCCCTGCCGGCTGTGGGCGCGGGCGGTGCGGCGCGGCTGATGAGCACGCCGCCCACGTCGCGCCCGACCGGCTCATCGACCGGCGCGCCTTCCAGCGTGATCTTGCCGTCAAAGTCGATCAGGTGCACCGAGCCGGGCGTCAGGTGCAGGACGAGATGCGCGCCCGTCGGCACAATGAGCGAAAAACGGGCGTTGGCCAGCGCGCCCACAACGGGCTTGCGTTTGGCGACGATGTACACGCCGGCTTCGTCCTGATCGGTGCTGAACTCCCAACCGAACGCGGCGCGCAGCGTGGCGTTCAGCTCGACGCGCTCACGCTCACGCTCGCGGACGGGCGGTTGGCGGCGCACATCCACCGCGCAGTGCGCCGCCCGGACGTAGACCGTGCACGGCAGCTGCACATTGAAAATCTGGCGAAACGACTCGCTGGTCGCCTGTGACGCCGCCGCTGCCGTCGTATCCAGGGCGGTCCGCAGGCCGCGTCTCAGCAGAAATCCCAGGAAACGCCGATACACACGCCTGCCTTTCTGTGCATGCGCTCGCCCTGCAAGCGGCCCCGCTACAACTGGAATCCGTCTCGAAACTCCACGATCTTGCGCGTGTAGTCGCTGATGAAGCCGCCGAGTTTGCTCTCCAGGCGTTGAAAGGCGGTGCTGGCCAGCGCGGCGCGCACCGTGTCCAGGTCTTCGGCCAGGAACTCGATCTGGCGCATGGGATGCTCTCCGAAGACGGTGTGATAGACGCGGAACATGTGCAAGCCGAGGCCCTGCATGGCCGGGATCATCTCGTTCACGACGAACTGGTAGTACGTCTCGTGAGTATCACGGTTGATGTTGTAGCGCAGCATCAGCTTATAACGCGGGACGATCCTGTTCATGGCCGTTGACAATCCCCGTTCCCGGCTCTGGCCGAGGTATGTTGCACGGTGTGTCTCGAGAGAAACAGCGTCGATACGCCAATTATGCCGCGTCTCACGGCTGGCGGCCAACCCGTGCGCCCGGCTGCCGTCGTTCGGGGAAGTGTCCCGTATCCCCTCACACGCTTGTCACCGAGAACGGGACTCCTTCCGGCCCGATGCGGCGCTGTCCAGTGCGAAGGCGATGGCCTGTTCGACGCTCATCGACGCGCCCTCGGCGTGCAGGGCCGTGAAAAGGTCAAGCGCAAGCGCCTCTGAGACGGCGCGGACGAGCGTATCGTAATGCGTGCGGTCGGATGGGTCGATGACGGAGCGGACGCGGGCGCGAATCTCCTGGGCCGCACCCAGGATGCGCGCCGCGTGGGCCGCCCTGCCGTGGCTCCACGCCATCTCGGCCAACTTCTCAAGACACCAGGCAATTCCGCCCGGATCGCCAAGCTCCCGCCGCAGCGCCAGACTCTCGCGCAGTAGTTGCAGCGCATGATCCTCGTCGCCGCCGAGCAGCGCCGCCCACGCCAGGCTGCCCAGCGCCACGGCAATACCCCACTTGTGACCAAGCTGGCGGCGCAACGCAAGCGCTTCTCCAAGGAAGCGCCGCGCGCCCGGCAGGTCACGCCGCCGGATGGCGATTTCGCCCAATCCGGACATGGCAAGGGCGACCCCGATGTGCTGCCCCTCGGAGCGGTACAGGGCGCAACCCTCGTCGAGCCAGACCTGCGCCTGGTCCAGATCCCCCGCACGCAGCGCCCCGTACCCTAACTGGGTCAGCGCGCGTGCGTTATCCAGCCGGTCGCCGCCTTGCCGTAGCGTAGCATAGGCGCTCTCGAAGCGTGCGAAAGCTGCCTCATAGTCGCCAATCTCGGTCGCCACTTCGCCCAGGCTGATCAGAACTCTGGCCGCCGACTGCTCATCGCGCAATGCCTTGAAGATGGCGATAGCCGCTTCGTACAGCGCCTGCGACGATGTGTAGTCGCATTGCAGATAAGCCAGGTCCCCGATTCCCGCCAGCGCCAGCGCGCGTGTGGCGCTGCACGGCTGCGCCGAGGCGTTCTCCACCGCGTCGAACCATCGCCGCCCTTCCGCCAGATAGCCGCGCACCTCCCAGAAGCGCGACAGGCTGGCCACCAACCGCAGGCCCATGTCGCCGTCGCCTGTCTCCCCGCTCTCGATACACCATGCCAATGCAGCGCGCAGGTTGTCGTGCTCGGACTCCATCTGCGCCAGCAGCGCCTCTGCACCCGGCTGTGAGTGTAGCTGGGCCACATGCTCGGCCATGTCCAGAAAGTAACGCGCATGACGGGCGCGAACGAGCGCCGTCGTACCACTCTCCGCGAGCCTCTCCAGTGCGTACTCGCGCATCGTCTCCAGCATGGCGAATCGTTGCGGCTCCGGCTGGCCCGCTGAGGACGGCAGCAGGCGGATCAGGTTCTTGTTCAGGAGCGACTCAAGCCCGTGGTAAGTGTCGAGAGGTGATCCATCCATGCCGCCACACACAGCTTCCACAGCATCCGGAGTGAAGCCGCCGGCGAAGACGCCGATCTGAGCGAATAACGCACGTTCCGGACCATCGAGCAGATCGTAACTCCAGGCCAGGGTCGAGCGCAGGGTACGCTGCCGGGCGGGTAGATCGCGCGGCCCGCTGCCGAGCGCATCTAACCGGCTGCCCAAGCGCACCAGCAGCGTTTGGGGCGCGTAGAACTTGGCCCGGGCTGCGGCCAGTTCGATAGCCAGCGGAAGGCCATCGAGATGAACGCAGATGGCGGCGACCGAGGCGGCGTTATCGTCGCTCAGGACAAAGGCGGGCGCGGCAGCTTGTGCGCGTTGCACGTACAGCTCGACGGCTGCCGAGCGGCGCACGTTGTCCAGCGAGGCGTTCCTCAGATCGGGAAGGTCCAGGGCCGGCACGGGATACTCATGCTCGCCGTACAGCCCAAGCGCTTCGCGGCTGGTGGCAAGGACCCGCAACTGTGGCGCATCCGCCAGCAATTCCGCGAGCCAGGGCGCTGCCGCCAGTACATGCTCGAAGTTATCCAGGATGAGCAAGGTGGAGCGGGTGCGCAGGTGGCGCTTGAGCAGATCGGACAGCGTATCGATTCCATACTCGATCAAACCTAACGTTCTGGCAACACTCGACGGCACGAGGGCGGCGTCCGCGATAGACGCCAGCGAGACAAAAAATACCCCGTCCGAAAAGCGCGGCAATACCTGCTGTCCGACTTCCAGGGCGAGGCGCGTTTTGCCTGCGCCGGGTGCGCCCGTAAGCGTGAGCAGGCGCGTGACGCCGAGCAGCCGGGAAAGCGTCTCCCGCTCGCTTTCGCGTCCGATGAAGGTGTTGAGCGACGCCGGTAGATTGTGCGGGATGGATTCGGACGACGCGCCGGCCTTCGATCCTTCCGGAGCAGGCGCTCCGTCGCCAAGCAAGCCCTGCCGTTCGGCGATGACGGCTGCCTCGGCGCGGTTGCGTACACCCAGCTTGCCGTAGATCTGCCGGTTGTACCACTTGACGGTTCCCAATGTGAGCACCATGGCCTCGGCGATAGCGCTATCGCTATATCCGTTCGCCAACAGGCGCAAGATACCGAGTTCGCGCGCTGTGAGCGCTTCGTGGGCTATCCGGAAGCTTCTCTGGTGGGCCATCGTCGTTCTCGCTCAACTTGTGTGCTCCTCTCATTATAGTCACGTTGTCGCCCGTTCCTTTCTCAAAGACCTGTCTTTCGATAGGTGACAGCCCTGTCCGGAAATCCATATGCTTTCCGCATCATCCTGCATGAAGGAGAGGAGCGAGGTAGATGAAGACAATACGCTGGATTGTGCTGACGGTGGTGATCGTGGGGCTGGCATTGGGCGTCGCTGCCAGGTCGGCTATCGCCCAGGAGCAAGACGACACACTGAGCGCCGACGCGCGTTCCCTGCTGTACGAAGTGCGCGGGGAGACGGCAGATTTCCGCGATGTAGACCTGGCGCTGGAAGCGGGGTACGGAAAGTTTCTGGACTGCTTCACACTGGGTGACGAGATGGGCATGGGCCAGCATTACGTAAACGGCGAGCTGGCCGGCGATGACGTGCTGGACGCGCTTCGCCCCGAAGCGCTGGTTTACGAGCCGCGCCACGACGGCAGCATGATCCTTGTCGCCTTCGAGTACCTGGTCTTTGCGGATGTGTGGGACCCGCACAACACGGGCCGCGAAGCGCCGACGCTTTTCGGGCAGGCGTTTCACCTGAAGACCAACATTCCGGAGACGCCGCCCGTGTGGGCGCTGCACCTGTGGCTGTGGTCCCACAACCCGGAAGGATTGTTTGCGGACTACAACCCGATCGTCTCGTGCCCGGACGATCAGCCGGTCATCGATATGTCCATGTCCTGATTATCTGAGAAGCGGAGCAAACCATGCCCAAGTATGTGATCGAGCGGACCATCCCCAACGCCGGGAACTTCTCTGCAGAAGAATTGCAGGCCATCGCGCGGAAGTCTTGCCGCGTGCTTGATACGCTAGGACCGAGCATCCAGTGGGTGCAGAGCTTTGTGACACAGGACAAAATCTACTGCACATACATCGCGCCCAACGCTGAGATCATCCGCGAGCACGCACGCCTGGGTGGATTCCCGGCAGAAACAGTGGTCGAGGTCAGGGCCATCTTTGACCCGACGACGGCGCGCTGAGTCGGGCGGCCCGACGGTCGGACTGCGAACACGCCCCTTCCCCACGAAGGGGCGTATGTGTTTTGACCTCGTCTCTCTCGCCCCCAAACCGCCCTTGTGGAGACAGTGTGCTCTCACAAGGCCCCCGGAGCGTCACCGGTGAAGAGGGTCAAAGACGTGTTCGCTTGGCCCGGCTCACGTCCACAGCCCAGGAATCGGCGCGCCGCACTTCGGGCAGCGCCCGCCATTGCCGCTCAGCCGGTCTTCGAGGACCATAAAGCCGTAGCGCTTGATGGCCGGCTCGCCGCAGGACGGGCAGTAGGTGTGCTCCCACTCGCCCACGCGGCCCGGAATATTGCCCGCGTACACGAAATGCAGCCCGGCTTCCGCGCCAATCTCCGCCGCCCGCTGCAAGGTGTCTACCGTGGTGCGCGGCGGGTCGACCATCTTGTAATCGGGATGGAAGGCGGTCACATGCCAGGGGATGTCCGGCGAGACGCCGGCCAGAAAGCGCGCCGCGTCCCACAGTTCTTCGGTGCTGTCGTTGAAGCCGGGCACGATCAGGGTCACCACTTCCAGCCACAGGCCGACCTTTTTCACGTATTGGATGGTATCCAGCACGTTTTGCAGGACCGCGCCAAGCTGCCGGTAATTCTTGTCGCGCATGGACTTGAGGTCGATCTTATAGGCGTCCAGGTGGGGGCGCAGGTAGTCGATGACTTCGGGCGTGCCGTTGCCATTGGAGATGTACAGCGTGCGCAGCCCGGCGGCTTTGGCGCGTTTGAAGACAGACACCGCCCACTCGCTGGTGATGAGCGGCTCGTTGTAGGTGCTGGCGACGGTCCGCGCCCGCCTCGACTGCGCCATACGGACCAGTTCGTCGGGCGTGACGGGCATCGGGTCGCGCCCGGCGGCGGCGTCGCGCCCGAACTGGCTGATGTCCCAGTTCTGGCAGTAAGTGCAGTGTAGGTCGCATCCTAACATTCCGAAACTGAGCGCCAGCGCGCCGGGCGTGACGTGATTGAACGGTTTTTTCTCAATCGGATCGACTTGCAGCGCGCCCACGTAGCCATACGGCACGCGCAGCTCGCCGCCCACGTTGTAGCGCACCTTGCACACGCCGCGCCCGCCGTCCTTGATCAGGCAGCGATGCCCGCAGGCGTAGCACCGTATCTTTTTTTGTTCCGCGTCTACCACCTCGTACAGCTCGCCCGTCGCGGTCATGCGGTCGAGGACTGTCTGCAACTCCGCCATGCTGCCCATCCCTGACTCAACCTGGACGCCGATTGGCACGACGTCTCGATGCCTTCTATTTTACCGCGTCGGGTCAACGCGAACCCTCAGCCCCAGCCCCTCTCCCTCATGGTGAGGGGAAAACTTCGCAGCGGGTTTGGCGTTCTCGCCTCTCGCTCTCCGGGGTACAGGGGTTGGGAGAGTAAGGGCCAACCGCAGGGCGTTCGTCTGGGCAGCGGCGCGCACGTGCGGCATAATAACCGCGCCAAGACTGGAAGTGCAGGGAAGCGATGAGCCACGAAAACGGAAGACGAGTTCCCCGCCTGGCGCTGATCGGCCTGATCCTCACCGCCGGGCTGTTCCTGATCCTGGGCAGCGTCGGCACACGGCCCGTGCACGGGCAGGACCAGCCCGTCGTGACCGCCGAAGCGATGGGTTCGGCCAATCTGCGCGCCGGGCCGGGCACGGAGTACGGCATCGTCGGGGAGATCACGAAGGGCACGGCCTACCCGGTCATCGGGCGTCACGCGCGCTTCCCGTGGCTGCTGCTTCAGCTTCCCGACCGGCAGGGCTGGGTCTTCCGCGACCTGGTGACCATCACCGGCAACGTAGACAGCGCGCCGCTAAGTGACGTGGTGCTCGATACGACGCCCGCCGCGCCGCCCGCTACCGTCGTCATCGTGCCCTTTGGCACGCAAACGCCCGACCTGACCCTGCTGCCCCAGGCGACGCTCTCCGGCCCGGCCACCACGCCGACGCCGAGCACGCTCTCGCCCGCCGCCGGCACGCCCACGCCGTCGCCATCGCCGTCGCCATCGCCCACGGCCACCGTGCAGCCCACCGCGACCCGCCCGCTGGCGGTGTACGTCGAGGCGAAAGAGATCGCCAACGTGCGTTACGGGCCGGGCACGGACTTCCCGCGCATCGGTGAAATTCGGGCGGGGAACCTGTACGCCGCGCTGCGCCGCCACACGTCCTTTCCCTGGATCGAGATTTCTTACGCCGACGTGGCGGGCGGGCGCGGCTGGGTGTACCTGGAGACGGTGAACATCCAGGGCGACGTGAACAGCCTGGAAGCCACCGATCAGCGCGCGTTCGGGTATCCGACGCTGACGCCCACGCCCGCGATGGTGGTCACTGCCGCCGCGCCGTGGCCGGTCACCGTCCAGCCGGACCGCGCGCCTGCCGGGCTGGAAGCGCTGTCCAACGAGATTTACGACATGCTGCTGGCGGCGGGCTTCGAAGCGCGCACCAGCAAACAGGCGTCCGTCTTCGTCATGGACCTGGCCAGCGGCGTATCCTTCTCGCTGAACCCGGACGTGGCCTACAGCGGCGTCAGCATGAACAAAATCCCGGTGCTCGTGGCGCTCTTCCGCAAGCTGGTCAACCCGCCCGACTCCGAGCAGGCGCAGCGTTTGGCCGAGATGATTATTTGCAGCGAGAACCTGTCGTCCAACGCCCTGCTGCGCGTCATCGGGGACGGCGACGAGTATCGCGGCGCGCTGGCGGTCACCGACGCCATGCAGAAACTCGGCCTGGAGAACACCTTCCTGGCCCGCTCGTTCTTCACCGGGGCCACCGCGCTCGGCCCGCCGCCCACCGAGCAGCCCTTTGTGCCGGTCACCATCCCCGCCGACCAGTCGCAGACCGAGCCGGACCCGTCGAACCAGACCACGCCCGCCGATATGGGCTGGCTGCTGGCTGGCATTTACGCCTGTGCGGAGAATGGGGACGGCCCACTGGTGGAGACATTCCCGGACGAGATCACGCAGAACGAGTGCCGCCTGATGATGCGCGTGCTGTCGGCCAATAAGATCGGCGCGATGATCGAGGGCGGCGCGCCAAATACCGACGATGTTATCGTGGCGCACAAACACGGCTGGAGCGACGATACGCACGGCGATGCGGGCATCGTCTTCACGCCGGGCGGCGATTTTGTGCTGAGCATCGCCATGCACAACCGGACGTGGCTGCTGCAATCCGAGTCGT
>JADZBY010000279.1 GCA_020851855.1 Anaerolineae bacterium | reverse complement strand
GATTGGACGCTGCCCTTTGCCCAGAACCAGACCTGGTACATCACATCCGGCCCGCACGGCGGCTGGGACGCCTATGCCAGCGGTTGGGCCTCGGTGGACTTTGCGCCGCCCGACCCGCCCACCGAGCTGGTGGTGGCCCAGGGCCAGTGTTACGTCTCGCCGTTTTATGCCACGGCGATGGCTCCCGGCCTCGTGGTGCGCAGCGGCGACGGCATCGTCGTGATCGACCTGGACATGGACGGCGACGAGCGCACCGGCTGGGCGCTGACCTACCTGCACATCGCGGACCAGGACCGCGTGCCCGCCGGGACGATGTTGCAGACCGGCAGCCCGGTGGGCCATCCCTCGTGCGCGGGCTTTTACCTGAACTCGTTCGGCACGCACGTGCACATCGCGCGTAAGTACAACGGCGAATGGATCGTGGCTGATTGCCCCGCCTGCCGTCCGGACGCGCCCAGCGTGCCGTTCGTCATGAGCGGCTGGGAATTAAAGGGCTATGTGGGCGAGGTCTGGCAGGGCTGGCTGCAAAAGGGCGAGGACGTACGCCGCGCCAATGCGGGCCGTGAAGACCCGACCAACCGGATTTCGTGGTGAGCAGTATGCAGGACGGCAAGGCGGCGCGCGCGGTCACACGGCGACTCTTCGCGGCCATCAGCGCCGTGTTGATCATCGGTTTGATCGGCGCGACGAGCACGTTGCTCATGGTGGGCCGCAGCGCCGCCCAGGACGCGACGCTGACGCCGCTCTCGCTCATCGTGGTGACGCGCACGCCCACCGACGTGCTGTTTCCCTCTATGACGCCCAGCCGCACGCCCACCTCGGACACGACGCTGATCCGCATCGAGGCCAAAGTCGAGGCCAACGTGCGCTCTGCGCCCAGCCTGGACGCTGAAATCCTGGCGCGCATCGTGCCGGGGCAGTTCTTCGCCGTCACGGGCCGGTACGCGCGCTGGCTGCAAATCCGCTATGACCGCTCGCCGAGCGGCGTGGCCTGGGTCTTTGAGGACGTGGTGACCATCTCCGGCGGCGACCCGGCCCTCATCCCCGAAATCGGCCTGGAAGCCGTGCCCTCGCCCAACGTCGAGACGGCGGCGGCGCAACAGACGGCGGACTTCCTGACCGCCACGCCGGGCGCGCCGGGCACGGCCACCGCCATGCAGGCCTCGGCCACGGGCGTCTTCGTGCGGCCCACCGATCCGGGCGCGCCACAAGGCTCCGGCGAGATTCTGCCCACCTTCACCTATCCGCCGCCCTTCGTCGAGGCGACGCTGCCCGCACGCGCGGCGACGGCCAGCCGTGGTGGACTGCCGCCCATCGCGCCGATCATGGGGCTGGCGGCGCTCGGATTGGCCGGGCTGTTCATCAGCAGCCTGCGGCGCGGGCGGTAGTGCTCTGATTTCTCCGGAAAGGGTGGACGGCGCACCGTGGAACTCCACATCACCCAGGCGCGCGAATCGGACGCCGCGACGGTCGAGAACCTGCTCCAACTGTACGTCTACGATTACACCGACTTCATGGACTGGGATGTTGAGGCGGACGGGCGCTACAACCTGCCCGATCTGGATGGCCAGTTGTTCGCGCCGGGCCGTTCTGTGTTCCTCTTGCACGCAGAGGGCGCGCTGGCCGGGTTCGCCATCATCGACCAGCCGCCCGATCCGCCCGCCGATCACGATACGGACATGCGCGAGTTCTTCGTGATGCGCCGCTTCCGGCGAAAGGGCGTCGGGGCGTGGTTTGCGCGGGAGCTATTCGGGCGCTTTCCGGGCCGCTGGCGCGTCGAGCAACTGCCGAAGAACGTCGCGGCGATTGCCTTCTGGCGCAAGGTCATTGGGCAGTACACAGGCGGCGCTTTCCGGGAGATGGTCAATCCGCACGGCATCAACGTGCAGTATTTTGACAACAGGCGGGGCTAAAACCCTCATCCCCCGGCCCCTTCTCCCTCAGTGAGACGGGGAGAAACGCGGGCAAACCGGCGCTGTCATCACGCAAGCCGTGTAGGGACGAGGCAGGCCTCGTCCGCTTCAGCGCCTTTCCCCTCGCCCAAAGGGAGAGGGGTAGGGAGAGGGTTGTTGAACGGCGCTAATCCATCAGCAGGCACGCATCGCCCAGGCTGTAGAAACGGTAGCCCGCCTCGCGCGCTTCGGCGTAGGCGCGCAGCATCAATTCTCGCCCGGCAAAGGCGCTGACCAGCATGAGCAACGTCGAGCGCGGCAGGTGAAAGTTCGTGACCATCATATCCGCGGTCCGGAAGCGGAAGCCGGGCATGATGAACAGGTCCGTTGCGCCGGAAAAAGCCGCCACCGCGCCCCACGGGCAGGCGTCCACATCGTCGCCGCACGGCGCGTCCGCCGGGTTATCCAGCGCGCGCAGCGCGGCAGTCTCCAGCGTGCGCACGCTCGTCGTGCCCACCGCCACGATGCGCCCACCACGCAGCCGGGTCCGGTTCAGCGCCAGGGCGGACTCGGCGGTCAGCTGGGCGCGCTCGGCGTGCAGGCGGTGCTCGGCGATTTGCTCGGCGCGCACCGGCAAAAACGTGCCCGGCCCGACGTGCAGCGTGCAGTATACGAGCGCCACGCCCATATCCCGAATCTTCAGCAGCAATTCCGGCGTAAAATGCAGCCCGGCGGTCGGCGCGGCCACCGATCCCGGCGCGCGGGCGTACACGGTCTGGTAGCGCTCCGGGTCGGCCAGCGGCGTGTGGATGTAGGGCGGCAGCGGCGTTTCGCCCAGCATGTCGAGGAGCGGCTCGATCTCGCGCTCGAACTCCAATACGCGGTCCGAGCCGTCGCGCACTTCGACCACGCGCGCTTCGACGGCTAGCTCGCCGCCCGGCGCGCGCAGCGTGAGCCTAGTACCTTCGCGGATGCGCTTGCCGCCGACCAGGGCCAGCCAGCGCACGGGCGTGATCTTCTCCACGAGCAGCGCTTCCACCGCGCCGCCGCTGGGGATTTTGACGCCGTGCAGCCGCGCCGGTATGACGCGCGTCTGGTTCAGGACGAGGGCGTCGCCGGGCCGCAGATAGTCCGGCAGGTCGCGAAAGATGCGGTGCTCGAGGCGGCCATCGCGGCGGTGCACCACCATCAGGCGGGACGAATCGCGCGGCTCGGCGGCGGTCTGCGCGATGTGCGCCGGCGGCAGCGCGTAGTCGAAGTCGTCGGGCGTCCAGGGTGGAGAGTCGGCCATGTGGGGCGTCAGCGGTTCAGGAAGCGGATGATCAGGTTGACGATGATGGTGATCACGATGCTGAGGACGATCATGCTCACGATAGGCACGACGCATGTCAGGTTGCCGGTCTGGATGCGCACATCGCCGGGCAGATCGAACAACCGGAAGCCGCTCATGCCCGGCAGGCGGCTCACGAGCACCAGCGCGCCGCCGAGCGCGAACACCACGCCGCCCCCGACCAGCAAGATTTTGCCCAGCGCTTCCAGTTCCATTGCCCGCCGCGCCCGTTTCGGCTTTTCCGGCGCATCACCGTCTGAGTACATCGCCTAATTCACGGCTCGTGCCGCCGTCGCCACGCTTGCCGCCCTCAAATCTGCAAGAATTGCGCCGCGTTCAGCACGAACACCGTGGCCGGGTGCGCCTCGGTGTGGCTGAGCGGCTCGCACACCTGCCGGAACAGCGCCAGCGCATCCGCGACGCGCGATTCGTCCACGCCGATGACCAGCGTGGCGCTGCCGCGCCGCAAGAAGCCGCCCATGCTGCTGATCTGCGTCACGTAAAAGCCGTTATCCACCAGCGTATGGGTGAGCGGATCGACAGCCTCGGCGGTCACAATCGCCAGAAGGAGTTTTTGCATCGGTCCTCTTTCCCGCTTTCTTTAAAGCCGACTCAGATTTGTTCAAACGAATCCACGTCCAGCACGAACAGCGTCGCGCCGCCGACCTCGACCTCGATATAGTTATGCATGGTCATGCCGTGCGGCGTCGTACCCGTGGCGAGCGGCACATAGCGCATCCGGCGCTGGCTCGACGCGCGCAGCACCTCGATGACCGCGTCGGTCTGGTCATCGTTGACGCCGACGAGCAACGTCGTATTGCCCTGGCGCAAGAAGCCACCCGTGCTGCCGATGATGGTGAAGCGATACCCTTTCTCGGCCAGGCTGCTGCTGGTCAATTCCAGGTCCTGATCCTGAATGGTGGCCACGATAAGTTTCATTGGACCCTTATCCTTCTCACCCAGAACCGTCCGGTGTGAGCAATTCGAATGAATATCTGCCCCTGCCTCATGGCGCACTCGTCGCCGTCGCATCGCTCGGCGGTGCGGGCGGCGAATCGCGCGAGACGCCGGGGGCCTGGATGACCACCCGGTAAGCTTTGTCGTCTTCCAGCCAGTTCACCTGCCCCAGCGTGCGGCGCTGGTACGTCCAGAACTGCGCCAGCGCGGGACCTTCGACCCAGCGCGCCTCGCCGGACGCCGCCAGATCGGCCATGCGGAACGGCCCGGCGGGCGGCCAGTACACCTCGGCGATGTCCGAATTGCGCGCCGTCTCCGTGGCGCTGAGCCATGCGCCGGTCGGCACGAGCAGCGCCGGACTGTCCGACAGGGCGCGGCAGCGGTTCAGGATGGCGATGTACACGTTGTTGGGCCATTCCCGGTAGCTGCGCACCGTGTGTACATCACGGTTCACCGCCAGTGTGATGCTGGTCAGCGCAGCGTCGCCGGCGGGCGGCAATTCCTGCGCGGCGTAATCGGGCACGGCATAAAACTGCTGGTCGCGCACGATAAATTCGAGGAAGGCCCGGATCGCGCCCTCACCGACGTAGGCTTCGAGCACTTCTTCCCCGTTGGGCGGCGTAGCGTTGGTCCACACGACGCGGCCATCCCCGAACAACGTGCAGGGCGGCACGCGGTTTTGGCGCTCGTAGGCCGGCTCGTTCTCGATCAGGCGGTCCACCCGGACGAGCACCGCGCCGGGCGTTGGGTCCCACTCGAAGATGCCGCCCCCAGGCGGCTGCGTGGCGTCGGGTGTGGCCGTGCCGGTGCAGGCCGAGGCCAAAACAGCCAGAGCAAGGATGAGCAGGCCGGCTGCCCGTTGTGCGCCCCGTTGCCGTTGTGCCATGCCGTTCGTCTCCGCCCCTGTGTGCTGGCTGAATCAACCCAGATTCTACCGCAACCCGCCGCTGCGCCAAATGGAGACGCGATGAGGCTCGCGGCAATCGCATCGAACCGGATGGATCGCAGCGCCCGGACCTTCAGGTCCAGGCTGAAACTACGAAGCCCTTCGGGCGGAAGGCGCATTCCAGCCCGTCAGGGCTTTGTAGGCTCAGCCCCGTGCTAAAGCGCGGGGCAGCTCCCGGTCGATTCTGATGCAATTGCCCTGCTTGCGG
>JADZBY010000278.1 GCA_020851855.1 Anaerolineae bacterium | reverse complement strand
ATCGGCGCGACGGCGCGCACATCCTGCACGTTGGCCCGGTCGCGCCCGTCGGCGGCGGCATAGGCGCGCGCCGCCTCAAAGAGCGTGTACTCCGCCCGGTGCGAGTCGATGTCCAGCCGCCGCACCAATTCCAGGCCCAGGTCAAGCGCCGCGTCGTCGAGCGCCACCTCTTTGAGCAGCTCACGCGCCGCCCCGACTTCCTCGCGCGCATCGACCGTCACCGCGGACCATTCCCGCAGGAAGGCGCGCGGGTTGCTCCGGTAGGCGCGCACACGCTCGTAAATCAGCCTGCGGTCCTGCGGTTCCATCAGGCCACGCACCAGTACACGCAGCCCGAAGCGGTCCATGAGCTGCGGACGCAAGCGGCCTTCTTCCGGGTTCATCGAGCCGATCAGCACGAAGCGCGAACGGTACGTGCCGACCACCGCGCCGCGCCGCACGGTATAACTGCCCGCCGAGGCGGCGTCGAGGATAGCGTCGACGATGGTGTTGTCCAGCAAATTCACCTCGTCCACGTACAGAAGGCCCTGATCGGCGCGCGCCAGGATACCCCGCTCCAGCCGGACGCGGCTCTGCTGCACGGCGATGCGCTCGTTGACGCCGCCCACCACATCATCCAGCCGGGCATTGAGCGGCAACTCGATCATGCTGACCGCCGCCCAGCGCGTGATCGGCTCCCCGGCGGCGAGCTTCTGCGCGCAACTGCTGCACACGCCCGCCGCGCCCTCACGCGCGTAGTCTTCGGGCATACAGCCTTCGCCGTTTTCGCAGGCGCTGGCTTCCACATCCGGCAAGAGCGTGTGCAGGCTGCGCACGGCGGTGGTTTTGCCCGTGCCACGCGGGCCGATGAGCAAGACGCCGCCCACGCCCGGATTGATGACCGAGAGCAGCAGCGCCACGCGCATCTCGTATTGCCCGACCAGCGCCAGGAACGGGAACGGTACGTTTTCCGCCAGCCCCAGGTCGACCGGCGGCGCGCCCAGGACAGCCCGTGCGCCGCTCGACGCGAGGATGCGCAGCAGGGACGAGGGCAAATGGCCTTCCGGCGGGCGGTCGGCGTCAATCGGGGGCAGGGCGGCGTCGGTGTTGGTCATGTCCACGCTGTTCTGTCCGTCGATTCCACTCAGCGCGACGCCGGGCCGGAGCCGCTGCGCGCCGCACGGGCTGCTTCGTCCCTGGCGCGTTGGGCCTTGCGGTATTCCTGCCGTTCGCGCGCCTCGTCCATGGTCGCCTGCTCGTCGGGCGTGGTCGCCACAAGCGGCGGCACGGGCTGCGGGCGGTGCAGGTTGTCGATGGCCACGTACACCAGATAGGCCGTATTGGTGCGGGTCCGTGCGCCGGTCAACGGATTCTCGGCGGTGACTTCTACGCGGGCTTCCATCGACGTTCTGCCGACATAGGTCAGTTCGGCGCTGGCCCGCACGATCTGCCCGACGAGGATCGGCTCGATGAAGGTCATCGAGTCCATCACCACCGTGACGACGTAGGAATTGGCGTGGCGCATGGCGGCCAGCGCGCCCGCCTCGTCGGCCATCTGCATGATCACGCCGCCGTGCACGTTGCCCAGCCCGTTCGCCTGACCGGGTCCCATGAGGTGCACCAGCTCGACGCGCGACTCGGCAATCGTCTTGGCAGTCGGTTTCGTGTTGCTCATCGTTCAATCCATATCGGCGCGCCGCTCAGAGACGCGCTTGAATACGTCCGGGTCTTCTTCCAGCACGTCGATGGTATCGAAGCCGATCTCGGCATTTTGCGGGGGCAAGGGCGCGTTGGCGGGCAGGTTGGCCGGCTTGCTCTTCTGCCGGGGCAGCGGCTTGGGATGCAAAGGACGGCGCGCCACGGTGCGCTTGCGCAGGATGCGTCCATCTTTGGAGATCGCGCCCACCCACTCGCCATCCAGCGTGAAAACCGTCTTCATTTTGCCGTCATCCTCGACAAATCCGATACATTCGCCGCGCGGGTCCCAAAGGTACGTACCGATGAGCGTCGCTTGCCAGTCGCCTGCCGTGGTGTAGATGAACGTCGGCTTCGGTGCTCTGTCTGCCATGTGCGGAGTCCCCCATTCTCTTCTCGAAACGCATCAATCGCCAAAGAGCGAAATCTGGTGATACACCGGATCGGATTCGGCCAGCGCGGGAAACCGGTAGTTACTGATCAGGGCTTCGGTCATCTCCCCACGGCGCGCTTCTGTCGGGCCAACGTGGTAAAAATGCTTGAAGAGCCGGGTATGGAACGGCGCACGTTGCCAGTGCTCCTCTATCGACGGGTTGGACCGGTACTGGTTGTGATGCCACGTCGACAGCAAGAAGCGCGCCGGCGTTTTCTGAAGCGCTTCCACGAGGTCGCGTTCATCCTGCTCATTCCACGCGGTGAAGTAGTCGGAGTGACGCCCCGCGTAGGGCGGATCGATGTACAGAAAGTCGTCGGCAGTCGCCTTCGCAATCGTCTCGCGGAAATCCGCCACGTCAAAGCGCCAGTCCAGCCGCGTCACCACGTCCTGAAAGCGGCCCACCTGGTTGGCGATTTTCGTTACATAGGCCGGTCGAAATCGCTCCGGCTTGTGGCCAAAGGGTACATTGAACTCCCCGCGCCGGTTGAAACGCATCACTCCGTTGAAACAAGCGCGATTCAGGAACAAGAAGTCGAGCGAGTCGCCGGTCGTGTTGAACCGGTTGCGGACCACGTTGTAGAAATCCTGGCCATCCTGCTGCAAGCGCTCGCCGCTCTGCTGCAAGTACTCTCGGACCACACCCGGCGTGATGGACTTCTGCTGGATAGCACGGTACAGCGCAATGATGTGACGGTTCTTGTCGGCCAGAATTGCGCGCGCAGGCTGCACATTTAGCGCCACAACACCAGAGCCGCAAAATGGCTCAATCCAGCGCACAAAATCCCCTTCTGGCAGGTGAGCACGTATGGATGACACCAACCGCGTCTTAATGCCCTGGCATTTGATGGGCGGGACGATAATCATGCGTCTTCTCCCGCAGGCTTGCCGGTATCCAGTGCATCCAGCCGGTCGGCCTCTTCCACGCTGATCATCGGGCCTTTATTTCGGTGTTCCGCATAGCTCTTGAGGTTATTGTACGGCACGACGCTCCCGATCTTGCGGGCCATATCCGCATTCAGGTAGTTCATCCAATAATCGTCGTAGATTCTCTCGCCAAGTTGGCTGAAGGGTCCCCGTCCGGCGATCAGCTGCTCGATCAAGGTCACGGATCCAATGTTGCGCGTATTCCCGCTTCCAGGTCGCGCCGACGCAATACAGAACTTGGGTTGTACAAAGAACGTCAGATCGCGAATCACCGGATCGATTTTCGCCAGATCATCAAGGGCATAGGCGAAAGGTTGCGGCTCGTCGGATGGTTCAGCGCGCGAATAAATGATGCCGAGCACGAGGTGACTCTGGAAGCTATTGTAGGAGAACAGGGCGTTTTTCAAACTGTTT
>JADZBY010000277.1 GCA_020851855.1 Anaerolineae bacterium | reverse complement strand
GGGCTGGGGAGTGAGGGCAGGCCAGCACAAGGAGAGCGACACATGATCACGGGTTCTTTGGTCCCGAATATCACGATGTTCGACGCCGATGGGCAGCTTGACATCGCGCGGACGAAGTGGCACATGCGCTGGATGTTCGAGCGCGGCGTGGATGGCCTGTTCCTGACCGGCTCGTATGGCTCCGGCCCGCTCATGACCGTGGACGAGCGGATTTCGGTCTACGCCGCCGCGAAGGAAGTCGCCGCCGATTTCAGCGGCAAGACGCTCATCGCCCACGTAGGCAGCATCGACACCGCCTCGACGGTTGCGCTGGCGCGGGCCGCCGAGCAGCTTGGCATGGACGCCGTCGGCGCAGTCCCGCCCTTCTATTACAAACACAGCGAGGACCTCGTCTTACAGTTCTACCGCGACCTGATCGAGTCCACGTCGCTGCCGGTATACGCCTACAACAACCCGGAAACATCGCGCTTCTCGTTCACGGCGGGCACGGTGCGCAAGCTTCAGGATATGGGGCTGGCCGGCATGAAAGACAGCCCGCTCGAGGTGGGCTTCGTCAGCCGCGTCTATTACGAGAACAAACTCGCCGGGCGGCAGTTCCAGGTCATCCTGGGCACGTCAAAGGGCTGGCTGCCGTTCTATTACATGGGCGTGCGGGCCATGATCGCGGGTATGAGCAACTGGGCGCCGGAGATCATGACCGCGCTCACCAGAGCCACCTTCGACGGCGACCAGGAGCGCTCCGAGCGGCTGTACGTGCTCATGCTGGACCTGAGCGCCAAGATGCACTTCTCGGACAGCACCATCGTGTCGCTGATGGGCCTGTACGCCAGGGGCTACGACGCGGGCTACCCACGCAAGCCGATGCAATTGCCGCCCTTCGACAGCCCGAAATACGCGGAGATACGCGGCTGGCTGGAAGACGGCTTTGCCCAGGCCGGGCTGGCGCTCGAAGTCGGCCAGGGATCGGTGGTTTGACGCCATCTCCGCCGCGATAGTACCCGCTGTGCTCCGATCCCCTGCCGTGCGTTTCCCCTCTCTACGCTGTACCCGGCGTGGAGAGGGGCAGGGGTGAGGTCTCTTCCTGCGATCCGCCTACACTACCACCCTGATACGGATACTCTTGCCCCACGTGTTTAGCAAATGACATTGACGTATGACAGATTCGTGCTAGAATCAGGGTGTGGCGTTTTTCCACGCAGACAGCGCCCGTCATCTTTCAGGAAAGTCACTTAATGCGAAAAGTCACCGTCGATCTGGACAGCGTCATCGAACTCTCGCACGTTACGTACCCCGCCAAAGAAGAATATCCCATGTCGCTCGATACGCGGTTCACCGAGCAGTGGCCGCAGTTTTCGCAGTACAAGCGGCACAACGACGCCTGGTATCTCATCTCCGAGATTCACATGAACACGCACTGCTCGACGCACGTGGAATTTCCCTATCACCACGTGCAGGCCGGCGCGGACGCGGCGACCTTCCCCGTCGAACGGTTGATGGGCGAGGGCGTGGTCATCGACATCTCGCCATGGCGCACGCAGAACACCCGGATCACCCTTGACGACTTGCGACGCGTTGCCGAGGACAAGATTCGGCCCGGCCACATCGTGTACTTCTACACCGGCAACGACGAGTTCTACTACACGCCGCGCCAGCACGAGCGGCCCTGGTTCACCACGGCGTGCATCGCCTGGCTGGTGGAGCGCGGCATCATGGTCCTCGGCGTCGATACGTCGGGCATCGAGGTGCGCGACGAGGGCGGCGGCGCGTCGCTGGGCCAGCCCAACCACGAAATGCTGCTCGGCGCGGGCATTCCGCTGGTCGAATACATGACCGGCCTCGACCGGCTGCTCGGCAAACGGTTCGTGACGCTGATCCTGCCGCTGCGCATTGCCGGCGCAGAAGCTTTCCCGGTCCGTGTAATCGCCTTTGAAGTGGAGAACTCGGCATGAGCGCCCTGGACGTTGCGCAGCAACCGCTCCGGCTGGATGGGCTGGAGCGCGATTTCCTGCTCCGGCTCTACCGCAAGATGCTCGAAGCGCGCGAATTTGAAGAGCATCTGTACTACCTGTTCCTGACCACGAGTATGCCGGGCACAATGCACCAGGCCACCGGTCAGGAAGCCGTCGCGGTGGGCGTCACGGCGGCGCTGCGCCCGGACGACTATATCACCAGCACCCACCGTGGCCACGCGCACTGCATCGCCAAAGACGTGCCCATCCCGGAGATGATGGCCGAGATGTTCGCCAAGCGGCAGGGCAGTTGCCGGGGCATGGGCGGCTCGATGCACCTTGCCGACTTTGACCGGGGCATGTTGGGCGCGTTCGCCATCGTCGGGTCGGGCATTCCCATCGCCACCGGCGCGGCGCTTTCCGCCAAACTGCGCGGCTCCGGACAGGCAGCGGTGGCCTTTTTTGGCGATGGCGCGGTGAACGAGGGCACATTTCACGAGTCACTGAACATGGCGGCGTTGTGGAAGCTGCCGGTGCTGTACGTCATCGAGAACAACCAGTATGCGCTGTCCATGACGGTGGCCGAATCGTCCGCCGTGCCCGAACTGGCGTCGCGCGCGTGCGCCTATGCCATGCCCGGCGTGCTCGTGGACGGCAACGACGTGACGGCGGTGTACCATGCCGCGCACGAAGCCGTGCAGCGGGCGCGTCGCGGCGACGGCCCGACGCTGCTTGAGGCGCGCACGTACCGGCTGCG
>JADZBY010000276.1 GCA_020851855.1 Anaerolineae bacterium | reverse complement strand
TAGGCGAGAGAGGGCGCGCCGATGCGCACGAGGTAGGCCGCGTCCCTACACCGGTCGCCGTAGGGACAACGCCTGCGTTGTCCGCCCTGTCGCCTCTCATTCGGCGCGTGAAGGCGTGAGACGGACGAGGCAGGCCTCGTCCCTACACCGGTTGCCGTAGGGACAACGCCTGCATTGTCCGCCTCGTCGCCTCTCATTCGGGGCGGGAGAGGGCGCGCCGATGCGGACGAGGCAGGCCTCGTCCCTACACCGGTCGCCGTAGGGACAACGCCTGCGTTGTCCGCCCTGTCGCCTCTCATTTGGGATAGGCGGGAGAGGGCGCGCCGATGCGGACGAGGTAGGCCGCGTCCCTGCACCGGTCGCCGTAGGGACAACGCCTGCGTTGTCCGCCTCGTCCCTTGCCCAAGTGGTCTTTCGTTCGTATCAGGCCGGGTGCGCCCGGCCTTTTGTTGCCCGGCTCAGTTGCCCGGCAAGGTTCTGATCGGCCATGAGCGATGTGCTCCCAACCCCTGAACTCACCCACGAGGCGGCGCTGCGCCAGGAAGTCAGCCGGCTGGCCGCGTCCGACGAGCCGCTCGACGTGCTGCTGCCGCAGATGGCCGGCTATCTGGCGAAGTTGGTCGGCGCGGACGCCTGCGCGGTCACGCTGTGGGACGCCGCCCGGAATACCACGCGCCGGCTGGCCGCCGCGGGCATTGACGCCGACGATTTCCTGTCCCGCCGCCGTCGCCCGACCGGCCTGCCGGAACTGACCGGCGAGCTGGTGCGCACCGGCGAGACGGTCATCCTGAACGATGCCCAGGCGCTTGCCCAGCCGCCCACCGCCATCATCCCGGAGTTCGGCGTGCATGCCCTGCTGGCCATGCCGCTCACCGCGCGCGGCAAGCGTTTTGGCGGCGTCTTTCTGCTCCACCTGCGGCCCGGCGCACGTTTTTCGCCCACTGATGCCGAAAAAGCCGCCTCGTTCCTCGATTCCATCGCGCTGAGCATCGACAACCGTGCTCTGTTGCAAAGCGCTCAGGACCGCCTGGCGGAAACCACGGCGCTGCTGGACATCGTGGCATTGACCAACGATGCGCTCGACCTGGACGACATGCTGAGGCACGTCCTGGACCGGGCGGCGGAGCTGCTGGACGCCGAAGAAGCGGCGATCTGGGTCGCCGGGCGCGACGGGACACAAGACGTGCTCACGCTGCGCATGGCGTCTCGCGGTGCGGCGGATGATTCGCCGTCGCTCCCCCTTTCGCCCATCTCGCTGGACAGTGCACATTTCCTGGCCGACGTGCAGCACACCGGCGAGCCGTTTCGTGGCGCGTTGGCTCCGGATGGGGCCGATTCGGGCTGGCGCACGGCGATGGCCTGCCCGCTCGAAGGGCGCAGCCGCCGCCTGGGCGTGCTGGCGCTCACCAACCGACGCGGCGGCGATTTTGAGGCCGGGCATCTCGGCCTGCTGCGCGCCATCGCCTCGCCGGTGGCGGCCCGGCTGGAAAACGCGCAGCTCTTCACCGCCGAGCGCGAGCGCGCCGACCTGATGGCGCTGGTGAACCAGATCAGCCGCGGCCTGACTGCCACGCTGAGCCTGTCGGACCTGGCGCGGCGTGTGGTGCGCGCCATTCATGACCAGTTCGCCTACGAAACGGTCCATCTCGCGCTCCTGGACGAGGCCGGCCAGCACCTGACCGTCGCCGCGTCGTTCGCCGCGTCGCCTGCGGATAGTTTGGCCGAAGGACACGCCATGCCGCTCGACGACGATGTGCTTGGCCAGGTCATCCGTACGGGCGAGGTGCGTTGCGTCAGCCAGGATGCGGGCAGCGTACTGGCCGTGCCGCTGCGCATCGGCGCGCGCACCATCGGCACGCTGCACGTCATCTCGGATCGCGGCGGCGCTTATTCCCGTGCGGAGTGCCTTGCCCTGGAGACGCTCGGCGCGCAGGTGTCGGTGGCCATCGAAAACGCGCGGCTGTGGGACCAGGCGCGGCGGCGTTTGCTCGAACAAGGCATCGTGCACCAGATCGGGCAGGACCTGTCCTCGATCCTCGACTACCGCGAGCTGGTCGGCACGGCGGTCAAGCACATGGCGCGCGCGCTGGACGCCGGGTTGTGCCTGCTGATCAGCCACGAGCCGGAGAGCGGCCAGATCGCCGTCGAGGCCGTGTACCGCTCGGCGGATGTGGCCGGGGCCGCGCTGCCGGATATTGCCCAGCCCGGCAGGCCGCTGGACGAGCGCGAGCAAGCCGCCGTCATCCAGGCCATCCGCAGCCGCCGCCAGGTCATCCGCCGCCAGGACAACCCGACTCTGCCCGACCGGGAGCGGCTGGCGCTGGGCGAGGCGGGCATCGCCGCGCAGTTGATCCTGCCCATGATCGCGCGCGACCGCGTGGTCGGCTGCGTGGTGTGGATCGAGACGCGCCCATCGCGCAGTTTCAGCGGCGAAGACCTGCGCCTCGCCCAAACGCTGACCGCCCAGGCCGCCATCGCCATCGAAAACGCGCGCCTGTACCGCCAGGCCCGGCGTCAGGCGAAAGAACAGGGCCTCTTGCGCCGCGTGGCTGTGGGCTTGAGCATCATGGGCGATACGGCGTCGCTCATCAACCAGCTTGCCGCCGAGATTCTGTACGCGCTGGACGACGCCGAAGCGGTGCACATCCTGATGACCGGCGACCGCCCGCTCCGGGCCAGCGCGCAGCCGGACCGCCTGCCCGTGCCGCCGCCGTCGCTCCTGAGTTACCTGGCCGCACACCCGGACGCCGAGCGCACGGTGTACGCCATCCTGGAACAGGGCCGCTCGCTGCAAATCAACGCCGCGTCGCAACTGGGGCTGGGGCCGCTGGCGAGCTATTTCCGCAGCCTGCCGGGCGCGGTGGTGCTCGTGCCGATCATGCGCCGCCACCACGACCTGATCGGCGTGATCGAGGTCGCCGCCGGCTCGGTCACCCGCGTGTTTGACATGCCCACACTCAGCTTTCTCGAAGCGCTGGCCAACCAGGGCGGCATCGCCTACGATACGATCAGCTTTCACGAGCGTGAACAGAGCCGGTTGAAGCGCCTGGAGAAGCTTCAGGCCAGCAGCCGGAGCATCGCCGGGCAATTGCGGGCGTCCGTCCTGCTGAATACCATCGTGCGCGAGGCGGCGGACATCTTCAACGTGGACGCCGTCAGCCTGATGCGGCGCGAGCCGGGCAGCGCCTATTACGCCATTCGCGCCTCGGTCGGCCTGTCTGAGCGTTACATCCGCGAGCGGCGTATCCGTGTGCGCGAGGTGAACGACATCGTCGTGCTCGACCAGTCCGCCAACCTGGAATCGTCCGATCCCGATCAGAACCCGGTCATCGTCGAAGAAAGGGTGCAGACGGTCATCGTTATCCCGCTGATCAAAGGAGGGCAGCAACTTGGCCTGCTCGCCCTGTATGGGATCGGTGAGCCGCTGATCTTCACCGAAGAGAACCGCGAGTTGGCCATGCTCTTCGGCGCGCACGCGGCCATCGCGCTGGAGAACGCGAACCTGTTCGAGGCGCTGGAAGAGCGCGCCGTCGAGCTGGCCAACGCCAACCGGCTCAAGAGCGAGTTTCTGGCGCGCGTCAGCCACGAGTTGCGCACGCCGATGAACAGCGTGATCGGCTACAGCGACATGCTGCTCCAGAGCATCTATGGGCCGCTCACCGACAAACAACGCGACCGCATTGAACGCATCCTGCGCAACGGGCGCAACCTGCTGCTGCTCATCGATGACCTGCTCGACATCGCCAAGATCGACGCCGGGAAGATGGAGTTGATGCTGGAGCCGCTTCAGGTGGAACACGAAGCCGCCGTGTGCCTGGAAAATGTGGAAGCGCAGGCGGTGGATCGTGGAATCAGCTTGCGCCTGCAAGCGCCGGCGCGGCTGCCGCCTGTGCGCGGCGACGTGAAGCGCGTCCAGCAAATCCTCACCAACCTGTTGAGCAACGCGCTCAAGTTCACCCGGCACGGCAGCGTCACGGTGTCGATCCGGCTCGCCCCGGAAGCGGCGCTGCGCGAAGTGTGGACGACGGTGGCCGATACCGGCATCGGCATCCGGCCCGAAGACCAGCACATCATCTTTGACGAGTTCCGGCAGGCGGACGGCTCGACCACGCGCGAGTTCGGCGGCACAGGCCTGGGATTGGCCATCGCCCGCAAGCTGGTCGAGATGATGGGCGGGCGCATCTGGGTACAGAGCGATGTGGGTCAAGGCAGCCAGTTCAGCTTCTCCTTGCCCGTCTTTGACGCCCCAGGCGACGAGCAGATCGACGGGTAGCCGGTTAACTGCCCGTTTCTCCTCAACTTCATAGGGCAATCGTCGGGGGGCAGAGCGCCCCTATTCGTGCTTTTCTGCCGCTTTTCGGTTTCCACCCACATTCCCCCCAGATTCCACCCACTTGGGAGAAGCGCTTCCCCTCACCCGTGTCGTACCGTGAGGTCATCAACGGACGCGCGAACGACAGGGGGCACGATGAACGCCAGCGCTTTCGAGAGCAAGACGGTTCAACTGACGAGCGAGACGGCGGATTATTTCCTGGCCAAAGCACACCGCGACCGGCTCATGGCGCAGGACGCGCAGAACCGGGCGGTGCACTCGGCCCGTAAGGCGCGTGGGAACAAGGACGCCAAGCGCCGAAACTGGCTCAGGATCGCGATCTTCGCGGCGTTGATGGCGCTGCTGCTCATGCCCCTGGCTGCCGCACAGGCGCAAACGCCCTGGCAGATCGACGGTGAGGGCGACTTCTACCACCCGGCGATTGTCGAGTACAAGATGGGACTCTTCCACCTGGTGCGCGACGAGTGGGGACGGGCCATCGCCCGCTTTGACGAAGCCATCCGGCTGCTGCCGGAGTACGCGGCGGCGTTCGAGGCCCGTGGGTACTGCTACGAGGCGCTGGCCAACGCCGAGCAGGCGGCGGCGGATTACCTGCAGGCCATCCACCTGACGCCGGAGTATGGCCCAACCTACAGGCTGCTGGCCAACCTGTATTATGATCAGGGTCAGCAGGCCG
>JADZBY010000275.1 GCA_020851855.1 Anaerolineae bacterium | reverse complement strand
TCTTTGACCAGCACGCGGAAGCTCGCCGGCACGCCCGGCTCTTCGATGCTCTCGCCCTTGACGATAGACTCGTAGGTCTTGACGCGCCCCTGCACGTCGTCCGACTTGACGGTGAGCATTTCCTGGAGCGTGTAGGCCGCGCCGTAGGCTTCCAGCGCCCAGACTTCCATCTCGCCGAAGCGCTGGCCGCCAAACTGCGCCTTGCCGCCGAGCGGCTGCTGCGTGACCAGGCTGTACGGGCCGGTCGAGCGGGCGTGCACCTTGTCTTCGACCAGGTGCGCCAGCTTGAGCATGTGGATCACGCCAACAGTCACCGGGCGGTCGAACGACTGGCCGGTCTTGCCGTCGTACAGCACCTGCTTGCCGTAGATGGGGACTGGCTGGCCGGTGCGCAGCGACACGCGGTCCGCGTACTGGCGCAGCTCCACGCCTTCCAGCCCTTCGGGGGCCTGTTCGCCGGAGACAGCCTCGATCCACAGGCGCAGGATGACGTTGATGGCCTGCGCATCGATGCGGTCGCGGCGCTCCAGGCTGGCCTCGTCCAGGTCGAAGACGAAGACATCGTCCGGGTCAAAGCCCTTCTCGCGCACCCACTCACGCATCACGGCGCGGCGCGCGTAGACGTGTTCCAGGGCCAACCGCTCGCCGTCGTAGTCCGGGTGGTTGCCCAGCCAGCTATCGATGTACAGGCGGCGCACCTCGTCGTCGTCTTCGAGCGTCTCGGGATCGTAGTTCATGGGCTTGATCCATTCCCACGCCCGCTCGGTGATCTGTTCCCAGACGTAATCGATCAGCCAGGCGCGGCCAAGCTCTGCCTCGATCTCGCTTTCCTCAGCGCCGTCAAACACCGGCGTCACGGCGCGGAAGCCGAGCCGGTCCGCCGCCCAGCCGAGGTGCGTCTCGAGCACCTGCCCGATGTTCATACGGCCCGGCACGCCGGTCGGGTTCAGGATGATGTCGATGGGCGTGCCGTCTTCGAGGTACGGCATGTCCTCGATGGGCACAACGCGGGAGATGACGCCCTTGTTGCCGTGGCGGCCCGCCATCTTATCGCCCTGGGTCAGCTTGCGGCGCTGGGCCACACTGACGCGCACCATCTGCTCCACGCCAGCGGGCAGGTCGCGGTGCTCTTCGCGGTTGAAGATCTTCACGTCCACGACCTTGCCGCGCTCGCCGTGCGGCAGCCGCAGCGACGTATCCTTCACCTCGCGGGCCTTCTCACCGAAGATCGCACGCAAGAGCTTCTCTTCCGGGCTGAGTTCTTTCTCGCCCTTCGGCGTGATCTTACCGACCAGAATGTCGTTCGGGCCGACCTCTGCGCCGATGCGCACGATGCCCGTCTCATCCAGGTCCTTCAGCGCTTCCTCGCCCACGTTCGGGATGTCGTAGGTGATCTCTTCCGGGCCGAGCTTCGTATCGCGCGCTTCGACCTCGTGCTTCTCGATGTGGATCGAGGTGAAGCGGTCCTCGCGCAGCAGACGCTCGCTGATCAGCAGCGCGTCTTCGTAGTTGCCGCCTTCCCAGGACAGGAACGCGCAGATCACGTCGTGGCCCAGCGCCAGCGTGCCCTTGACCGTGGACGAGCTGTCTGCAACCACGTCGCCGGGCTGGATGTGCTGGCCCTTGTACACCACGGGCCGCTGATCGATGCACGTGGACTGGTTCGAGCGGGTGTATTTGCGCAGCTTGTACTCGCGCTCACGCCCGTTTTCTTCCCGCACGACGACCTTGTCGCCCTGCACGCTGACGACTTCGCCCGCCGCTTCGGCAATCATCACCTGCCCGGAGTCGTAGGCGGCCTGGTCTTCCATGCCCGTGCTGACAATCGGCACATCGGGCTGGAGCAGCGGCACGGCCTGGCGCTGCATGTTCGATCCCATCAGAGCGCGGTTCGCGTCGTCGTGCTCCAGGAACGGGATCAGCGCGGCGCTGATGCCCACGATCTGGCGCGGCGCTACGTCCATGTAGTCGATGCGGTCCGGGTGCGTGTCCAGGAATTTCTGGTGAAAGCGCGACGAGACGCGCTCGTCCACGAACTGGTTCATTTCGTCCAGCTTCGCGTTCGCCTGGGCGATCATGAACCGGTCTTCTTCGTCGGCAGACAGGTATTTCGTGTCGCTGGAGACGAACGGGTTGACCGGCACGTCGCTCACCCCGGCGTTGCGCATCTTGTCGATGAGCTTGGCCGTCAGGACCGTGTCCTCGTCCACAATCGTCTTACCGTTCTTGTCGGTCACATCTTCGCGCACCGTGCGGCCCACCAGGCGCGGATCGTCGATGGGCAGCGACTTGAGCACGGCGCGGTACGGCGTCTCGATGAAGCCGTACTCGTTGACGCGCGCATAGGTCGCCAGACGCCCGATCAGGCCGATGTTCGGGCCTTCCGGCGTCTCAATCGGGCAGATGCGCCCGTAGTGGCTGTGGTGCACGTCGCGCACGTCGAAGCCCGCACGCTCACGGCGCAGACCACCCGGACCAAGTGCGGAGAGCGTGCGCTTGTGCGTCAGTTCGGCCAGCGGATTCGTCTGCTCCATGAACTGGCTCAACTGGCTGCTGCCGAAAAATTCGCGCACGGCGGCGACGATGGGCCGGATATTCACCAGCGTGATGGGCGTCACGCGGTCGGATTCGCGGATGGACATGCGTTCGCGCACGACGCGCTCGGTGCGGCGCAGGCCGATGCGCAGCTTGCTCTGGATCAGTTCACCGACGGTCTTGACGCGGCGATTGCCCAGGTGGTCAATGTCGTCCGGGTCGGCAGCGCCGGTGTTGATGCGGATCATGCGCTCGACGACCTTGATCAGGTCGTACTTCGTCACGGTACGCACCGAGCGGGGGATGGTGGCGTCGATGCCCAGCCGCTGGTTGAGCTTGTAGCGCCCGACGCGCTCCAGGTCATAGCGGCGCTGGTCAAAGAGCTGGCTCTCCAGGTAGGTGCGGGCGTTGTCCAGCGTGGGCGGGTCGCCGGGGCGCATGCGCTTGTAAAATTCCAGAAGCGCCGCCTCGCTGATCTTCATCCCGCCGCGCAGGTCCCATTGCGGCTCGTTGCGAATGGTGGCCGCGATGAACTGGTGGTCCGGGTTCGTATCGACATCTTTGTAGATGGCCAGCAGCTCTTCGTCGCTGCCCTCTTTGATGGGCGACACGTCATCGTGCCCATCCGAGACGGCGGCCAGCGCGCGCAAGAGGACCGTGATCGGCACGGTGCGCTTGCGGTTGAACTTGACCGTCAGATAGTCGCTCTTGCGCGTCTCAAATTCCATCCACGCGCCCCGGTCGGGGATGAGCTTGGCGTTGGCCAGCGCACGGCCCGTGCTGCGGTCCTCGGTCACGTCAAAATACACGCCGGGCGAGCGGATCAACTGGCTGACGACGACGCGCTCGATGCCGTTGATGATGAACGTGCCGTTCTCCGTCATCAACGGAAAATCGCCAAGGAAAATGTCGTTGACGACGACTTCATCCGCTTCTTTGTTGACCAGCGCCACGCGCACGTAGAGCGGCGCGGCATAGGTCATGTCGCGCTCCAGGCACAGGTCAACGTCGTACTTGGGGTCCTCGAACCAGTATTTCAGCCCGAACTCGTCCGTCTCGGGCTGGGGACCCGGAAAGTACAGTTTCAGGCTCCCGTTGAAACTCTCGATCGGGCTGATCTCCGCGAAGAGTTCTCCCATACCTTCGTCGCGGAACCAGTTGAACGAGTTCAACTGCACCTCGATCAAGGATGGCAGAGCCTGCACGTCGTACGTCCGGGCGTAGTTCTTGGTGTTCAGTCGTCGCTGCATGCCTCGCTCCTGAGCACTTACCGTACTAAAGCTGCCGTCAGTCTGCGCGAGATCAGAGGGCTTGTCGGGACTGACGTTGGAACGCGAATGGTCGGTGGAGAATCATCTGATTTGGGGTTTCCCGTAACAAGTGAGTATATCACAGATTCCGGGCCGGTCAATTGGGGAAAATCGAGATTCGATGATTTCAGTCTTTACTGGTATTCCATTCGCTCATTTATGCCACGCCTAACCCACCGGCTAAATGAAATTGCTCCAACCTTTTTCGGGATTGGTGTATAGAAGTATGCAAAACGTCCCGGAAAGTGGGTTTCATGGACGAACGAAGTGCAATCGACCGCGCAAGACAAGGGGATATCCGCGCGTTGGAGCCGCTTGTGCATCAATACAGCGCAAAGCGTATCAGATCACCTGTCTGATTACTCGCGATCAAGTCTTGGCACAGGATGTGGTTCAGGATGCGTTTATCCGTGCTTATGAGCAGTTGCATTCCTACGATGTTCAACGCCCATTTGGCCCCTGGTTTTTCAAGCTGGTTGCCAATCTTGCAACGCGCGCTATCTCGCGTAACAGGTCGCACCTTTCCCTTGAAGGGGATACCGTGTCGCTCTTGCTGAATGATAGCAATGCATCTGTCGAAGAGCTTGTGGAAAGAGCCGAGACAGAGGCAGAAATTCGTCAGGCGTTAGAGCAGCTTCCGCGCAGCTCCCCGCTTTGCCTGCTTCGACCACAAGCTCATTCCGGACATCGTTGAGAGCACCGGCTCCTGTAAACGTCCCAAGCGCGAATGCAAGTTATTCTTCAATCCCTGGGCCTACTTACGCCGCTTTAGCAGTGAGTGGAACTTTGCCTGGATTGACAGTTTCACGCCTTGCCGGAACGATTTGACCGATCTGTTGAACGATAGGGGCGGCATCTCGGTTAAATGTTGGCAGGCTGATAGATGAGGGCCAGCGTTCCGGAATTGAGGGTCCTGCTTGCGACTAGCCGCAGTTTGGTCATGGCCGTCCCTTCCGCAAAGAACCGTCTTCCTCTGCCCATGATAAATGGTTCGACCAGGACGCGATACTCGTCAATCAAGCCCGAACCTTGAAGCGATTGGACCAGGGTTGCGCTGCCGTCGATGATGATGTCCTTGCCGGGCTGCTGTTTCAATTTGGCGATTTCCTCCACCACATTTTCTCGGATGATGGTTGATTCTTTCCACGGAGCCTCGGTGAGCGTGGTGGAGGTCACGTATTTATGCATACGGTTGAGAATCGGTCCCGGTCCATCGCCGGTCGTTTGTGTAGACCAGCCCGGCCAGAGCATCTCATAGGTGGTGCGTCCCATCATATAGATGTCGCCCTGGGAGTACTGTTCGGTGATGTACTCCATTCTTTCAGGGGTATTCGTGTTTTGCCACCAGTAGTCCATCGTATCCGCATCAAAGACCCCATCCAGGGTCATCCATACTTTGACCCAGAGCTTTCTCAAGTGAGTTCTCCTTTCCACTCCATGCTTCCATTCCTCCGCAATGGTCACTTCACGACTCGGAAGCGCAGGTGTATGACCTCCGACGTGTGGATCATCTCAAGAGGCTCCAGCTGAACGTGCTTATTGTCCGAGTGCT
>JADZBY010000274.1 GCA_020851855.1 Anaerolineae bacterium | reverse complement strand
ACGCCCGTTCGCCGTGCGCGAGACGAGCTTTGCCCAAACGCCCGCCCGTATCACGAGTCTGTTGCTGCCCGCCGACGGCATTTACCGGGTGCAGGTCAGCGGCGGGGCGCGCGCGGCAGGTTTGTACTCCCTGACCTGGGGCGCAGAAGCAGCGCGCCTTGAGCCGGGGCCGCTGCGTTACGGCCAAACGGTGACGGGCCTGTTTTCCAACGAACGGCTTTCTGACACCTGGACCTTTGCCGCGACCGCCGGAGACGTGGTGTCCATCGCCGTGCGCTACCTGCGCGGCGACCCGTTCATCGGCTCGTTTCAGCTTCGCTCGGCGGACGGCTTGCCGCTGGCCACGGTGGGCGATGCGGGCGATGGGCGCGGCGCGCGCGCGGATGTGCTGCTGCCCTTCAGCGGCAGTTACAGCATCGTGGTGGGCAACGTCGATCCGGCCTTCCAGGGCGCGGGCGTGTACGCGCTGAGCCTGAACTTGCGGGAAAGCCACGCCCGTTCCGCCGGGGCGGTTATCGCCTACGGCCAGACGGCGGCGGGCGAGATTTATAGCGACGACGCCGAAGATTCGTGGGTGTTCGGCGCGCGCGCCGGGGATCAGGTCCGCATCAGCGTCACCCCGCGCGACCGGTTCCTGCGCCCTCTGGTCGAGTTGCGCAGCGCGGCGGGCGAGCTGCTGGCCCAGAGCACGGCGGAACTGGACCGTGGCAGTGAGGCGGCGATTGGCGCGGGCGCGCCGGATGCCGCGCTCGCCATCCCGGCGGATGACGTGTACGTGATCACGGTGCGCGGCGCGCCGAACCGGCTCGACGGGCGGCTGACGACGGGCAGTTATCACCTGTCGCTGGATTACACGCCGCCGCCCATGGCCGCCATCGAGCAGATCGCCTTTGGCGAGAGCCGGCCCGGCCTGATCGCCGCCGACCGCCCGCGCGAGATGTATGTGTTTTCGGCGCAGCAGGGCGACGTGATCAGCGCCAGCCTGGTCCGCGAGCCGGGCGCGTCGCTCTCGCCGGTCATCGAACTGTGGGATAGCCAGGGGCGGCTTTTGGCGCAAAGCGATGACGGCGCAGACGGCGAGGTCGTATTGCGCGACGTGCCCATCCCGGCGGCGGGCGCGTACCGGCTGGCCGCAACGCGCTACCTGGGCCGCGAAGGGCGCACCGAGGGCCGCTACACCATCACCCTGAACGGGACGCCCGCGACGCGCATCATCCGGGCGACCATCGGCTATGACCAGCCCGCGACGGGCCGGCTCTCGGACGAGAACACCGCCGACCGCTATACCTTCCAGGGCAGCGCGGGCGATGTGGTCCGCATCGATGCGCCCGCGCTCAGCGGCAACCTGGATACCGTGGCGGCGCTGGAATCGCCTGCAGGCGTGGCGCTGGCGGGCAACGACGACGCCGTCGGGGTGGACGCCCGGATCGAGGCCACGTTGCTGCCCGAAAACGGCCTGTACACCGTGGTCGTGTCGCGGGCGGCGGGCGGGCGCACCTTTGGCCGGGCGGGCAACTACCAGGTCACCGTGACGCGGCTATACCAGGCGCTGGCCAGCGCCGCGACCGGTCCGGAGTCCGGCGGGCCGCCCATGCTGAGCTACGGCGCGCGAGTGACCGGCGCGCTGGACGCGAGCGCGTCCGAGGCCCGCTATGCGTTCAATGGCGCGCAGGACGACGAGATCACCTTACGCCTGCTGCACCAGAACGACGACGCGCCGCCGCTGCTCAGCGTGCAGGACCCGGCAGGCACGGTCCTCGCCGAAGGGCGGGCCGAAGGCAGCCGCGCGTCGCTGGAGCGCTTCCGGCTGCCGGTGAGTGGGCGCTATATCGTCGTGGTGCGCCGCCCGTCCAATGCAACGCAGCCGTTCACGCCCTATGCCCTGACCCTCGATCTGGCGTCTGCCGCGACGCAGGACCAGGGCAGCGCGACGGGCGGTCTGCTCCGCGCCGACGACTCGGCGGTGGGCAGCTTCACGCCCGCCGGGCGCGCCCAGTACTGGCTGTTCCACGGGCAGGACAGCGCGGCGGTGACGCTTGAATTGGTCGTCTTGAGCGGCGAGATTCGGCCCAGCGCCATCCTGATTGGGCCAGGCGGGCACGCGCTGGCCGTGACGGAGTCTTCCGGCGCAGCAGTCCGCACCGCCGACGTGATCCTGCCCGCCGATGGATATTACACCGTGCTCGTTGTCGCGGGCGCGAGCGACGCCGCCGGGCAGTACCGCCTCACGCTGCATTCCGGCGCAGCGCCGGACAACAGCACGCCCATCGAGCCGGGGCGCGTCTTCAGCGGCCTGATCGACCCGGCCACGCCGGAGCAACGCCTGACCTTCCAGGCGCAGGCCGGGCAGGTCGTCTCGGCGCGGATGCTGGTCACCGGCGGCGACCTCGTGCCGTGGCTGCGGCTGGTTGGGCCGGACGGGCGCGCGCTGGCCGAGGGCGCGCTGGCGCGGGATGCGGACGGCGTGTCGAGCGTCCTGTCGCGCACGCCGCTCGGCGCGCCGGGCGTGTACACGCTGGCGGCGGCATCGCTCGATTCCGGCATGACGCTGACGCCCAGTCAGGGCGCGTTCCGGCTGCTCATGGAGCTGGATTCGCCCGCCGACGCGCCGACGCAGGACGCCGTCACGGCGCGGCGCATCGCCTACGGGCAGCCTGCGCGTGGACTGGTGCAGGGCGGCGAGCGCGCTTTATGGGCCTTCATCGGCACGGAAGGCGACACGGTCAATCTCTCGGCGCGCGCCATCGCCAGCGGGGCGGAAGGCGGCGCACTGCGTGGGCCGGTCCTCGAAGTGCAGGACACGGGCGGGCGCATCCTGGCGCGCGCGTTGCCGGAAGGCGGCGACGGCAGCGAGACGGCCATCGCCAGCCTGATTCTGCCCGCCAGCGGGCGGTACATCGTCGCCGTGAGCGCCGAGTCGCCGCTGAGTTACGCGCTCGTGGTGCAGCAACGGGAAACGCCCGCCGATCCGGCCACGCTGCCCGCGCGCGCCCTGATCCCCGGCAGCGCGCAACAGAACGGCATCAGCGCGGAAACGCCCGTGAACTACTGGCGCTTCAACGCCAACGCGGGCGACGTGATCCAGATCGAGGCGACGCGCATCGACGGCAACGCCCGGCTGGACCTTGCGCTGTACGGCCCGCGCGGCTTCGTGAAGAGCGCCACCGCTGGCCCGGATGATGCCGGCGCGACGCTGGGGCCGCTGCGGCTGGCCGATACGGGCAGTTATGTGCTGGTCGTCAACCGCTGGCTCGGCCCCGCCGGGCGCACCAACGGCAGCTACCGCATCGTGCTCAGCCAGCCGGACGACGTTTCCGGCTCCGAGGGCGGCCTGATCCCCGTCTACGGGCGGGATGTGACCGGCGCGATCACGCCCGCTGATCCGTCCGACACGTGGACATTTCGAGGCGCGGTGGGCGAGGTGGTGGAACTGCACATCACGCGCCTGGGCGGCGCATTGCGCCCGACGCTGACGCTGTACGCGCCCGGCGCTGCCGCACCGCTGGCCAGCGCGCAGGGCGAAGGCGGCGAGGCGATCCTGCCGCGTCTGCTGTTGCCGCAGGACGGCGAGTACCGCGTCGTCATCGGCAGTTTGAATAGCACGAGCGGGGCCTACACGCTCACCGTGCGGCGCGTGCAGACGCCCGAACAGGCCAGCGTTTCCACCGCCGAGGGCATCACGCCCGGCGAGATGGTCGAAGGGACGCTGGACGAAGCCACGCCGCGCCGCGCCTGGGTGTTCTGGGGCGAAGGTGGGACGCGGGTCACGCTGACCGCCGCGCCCAACGCCGACAGCTCGCTTGATCCGTTCCTGACGCTCATCGGGCCGGATGGCAGCACGCTGTTCACCGACGACAACGGCGGCGGCGGCCTCTCCGCACGGCTGAGCGCGGTGTTGTTGCCCGGCGACGGCTTCTACGGCGTCGTGGTCAGCGCCAGCCCACTCCACGCGACGGACCGGCCCGAAGCGCCAGGACGGTTCGGCGCGTTCACCCTGCACCTGGAGCCGGGCCAGCCCGCCGCCGCGCACATGGGCCGCCTCGACGTGGGCGACCAGGTCAACGCTGCGCTGGACCCGGCCCGCCCGTCGCAGGAATGGACCTTCCGCGTGACCGGCAGCGCGCCCGGCTCGACCATCGCGGCCAGCATCGACTCGCCGGGCGTGGCCTTCGCGGCGCGGCTGTTCCTCGTCACGGCGGATGGGCGTCTGCTCGGCGCATCCGGCGTCACGCAGGATGGTGGGGCGTCGGTGGAAGCGCCGCTGCCCGGCCCCGGCGATTACGCCGTGCTCGTCGTGGCCCAGACGCCCGCCGCGCAGGGCGATTACCGCCTCACGCTGGGCTACGCGCTGGCTCCGACGGGCGGCGGTGTGCTGGCGGCGGACCTGGGCGGGCGCGGCAGCATCGCGGACGCCGATTTCAGCGATGAATGGCGCTTCGCGTTGGCCGATTCGGGGCCTGTCGTCATTGAAGCGGCGCGCACGGGCGGCGATGTGGATCTCGAGCTGGCGCTTTTCGGCCCGGATGGGGCGCTGATCGTTTCGCAGACGGCCCAGGGCGCACCGTCCGTCGCGCTGGCGCAGGATGGCCTGCCGCCGGGCGAGTACCGGGTCATCGTCAGCCGCGCGGGTGGTCCGGCAGGCGCGACTCAGGGCGACTACCGGGTATCGCTCGGCGGGTGATCGGCGCGCTATATTCCGGCGGTGCGCGCCAGCTGGGCGCGAATGGTCGGCGCTAGGCGGTCGTCGGTCAATGCCTGGGCCAGAGTCGGCGCGCCGGCATGGCCGCCCGGCTGGGCCAGCACGTACGCCGCCGCAAGCTGGCCAAGCTGCGCCGCGTCCCTATCCTTTAATCCGCACAGCCGCCCGGCCAGGAAACCGCCGCAGAAGGCATCGCCCGCGCCGACCGCGTCCGCGAGGTGCGGCACGGGCAGCGCCGGGAGCCGGACCTGCCCATCTTCGCCCACCACGAGGCAGCCATCCGCGCCGCGTGTGATCACGACGCTGCCCAGCCCGGCCCGGCGCAAGGCAGCCGCCGCCCGCCCCGGCTCGGGTTCGCCGGTGATCAGCGCCGCTTCAACCTCGTTGGGCACGAACACGTCACACAGGCCAGGCAGTGCGTCAAGCGCAACGCCTTGAGCAAACAGGTACGATGGGTCAAGCGCCACGCACGCCCCGGCGGCCCGCGCGGCGGCGATGAGGGCCAGCGCCGTGCCCCGCGACGGTTCCGCCTGAAGGCTGTAGCCGGTCAGCGCCAGCGCGTCGCGGGGCGTGAAGAGGTCCGGCGGCAGCGGGCCATAGTCCGCCGCGCCGTTCGCCCCACGATACGAGAAGAACGTGCGCTCGCCGCCGTCGTGAACGGCAATGACCATACCCGGCGGCGTGTCGACGCGGCGCAGCCCGGCGGTGTGCACTCCGTTCGCCTGCAAATCGGCGACCAGCATATCGGAAAGCGCGTCACGCCCAGTCAGGCCCACAAAGTCGACCGGGATGCCCAGCCGCGACGCCGTCACGGCGCAGTTCGCCGCCGAGCCGCCGGGCTGCAGGCTCAGGTCCTCGACCGCCGTATCGGCTCCGCGCGGCGGATAACCGTTGGCGGTCAGGCACAGGTCCAGAGTCAGGTCGCCGTAGACGATGAGGCGCGCTTGGGGCATGAGGTCCTCGCTTCCACGCGGCAGAGAGTATACCGGAGTGGGCCGAGGGTAAGCGTCTTTACGCTACAATGGCCAACGAAGGGCCGCGTTTTGCCGTCAGAGCGATGACGGCGATCAAGAAGGTGTCGCCCGGCGTGGACAGGCGTGAGGGCCGCCCCGCATTATTGCCAAGCGCCGCGCCGCGCTATAATGGGCTGACCGAAGCAGCTATCCAACCTGGCAGGAGCAGTTGTTCATGACCGACAAGTCGACCGGCCTCACCTTGAATCGTGGCCTGTGGTTCGAAGATTTTGCAGAAGGCTTCGTGGTTGAAACCAAGGGCCGGACCATCACCGAGGCGGACATCGTGAATTTCGCGGGCGTGTCCGGCGATTTCAACCCGCTGCATACGAACGCGGAATATGCTAAAGACACGCAGTTCGGGCAGCGTATCGCGCACGGCACGCTCGTTTTTTCCGTGGCGACCGCGCTCGCCTACCAGCTTGGCATGTTGGACGACACGTCGATTGCCTTCACCGGCTTCGAGATGAAATTGCGCGGGCCGGTTTATATCGGGGATACGATTCGCGTTCAGATCAAGGTCGGCGGGCGGCGCGAGATGAAGGCGGCAGGCGGCGGGCTGGTCACTTTTGATGTGAAAATCCTCAACCAGCGGGACGAGGTGGTTCAGAAGGGCGAATGGTCGATGCTGGTCAGGAGCAAGCCGCAGCAAGCGCCCGTCGCGCACGCGCCGACGGAGAGCGCCTGAGCACATGACCGTGTACGCGCACGACATCGCCCCACTCGCCACGAGTCTGCCCGGCCTGCACCGCATCGCCCTGCCCACGCCCTTCCCGGTCGGGCCGGTGAACGTGTACCTGGCCGAGGGCGAGCCGCTGACGCTCGTGGATTGTGGCGTGCGCAACGATGAGACATGGTCGGCGCTGGGTGAGGCGCTCCGGGCGCTCGGTTACGACATCCGCGACATCGAGCGCGTACTGATCACGCACCACCACACCGACCACCTGGGCATGGCCGGCGAGATCGCCCGCGAGTCGCGCGCCGAAATCTGGACCCACCCGCAGACGGTGCGCTGGTTGGAACGCCCCCGCGAGACGCGCAGCGCGCTGTGGCGCTTCGTGGGCGACATCTTCCGGCGCGGCGGCGTGCCGGAGTCGACTATCCTGATCATGGAACAGGTGTCGCGCTACCTGGAAGGCCTGACCGGGCCGGGCCGCGTGCACATGACGGTTGACGAGGGCGAGCTTTTAGAGATGGCGGGCCGCGTCTGGGTGGTGTATCACACGCCCGGCCACGCGGGTGACCTGATCTGCCTGTACCAGCCCGAAAGCCGCGTACTGCTCTCGTCGGACCACGTGCTGCGCGATGTCAGCTCCAACCCGCTCATCGAAGCGCCGCTCACGCCGGACGGTGATCGCCCGCGCCGCCTGCTGAATTACATGCACCAGCTACGCCGCATCAGCGCGCTGGACGTTTCGGTCACGTACCCCGGGCACGGCCAGCCCGTCGACGACCTGGACGGGCTGGTCACACGCCGCCTGGACGATCACGAGGCGCGCGCCGAAAAGCTGTTCACGCTGTTCGAAGGCGAGGCGCGCAGCCTGTACGCGCTGACGGTGGCGCTTTTCCCATCCGTGCGCGACACGGAGATGTATCTGGCGCTGTCCGAGACGCTCGGCCACCTGGATTTGCTCGACCAGGCGGGCCGCGTGGTGCGTGAGAGTCGCGGCGAGCGCGATTACTGGCGGCCCGTCGCCGGGTAAGATTCGTTGCGCCTGGCCGCCGCTTCCCTTCAGATACGCTTCCCCGCCTTCTCAGCGCCGCTTAGTGGCAGAGAAGCGCCTGATCTGTTAGATTGGCCCTTCCATCGAGTGCTGAATTGCACACGGTCCTGGGGTTCAGCGTTCAACGAGACGACGCGAGAGAGCGAGGGTTCGGACCGTATGCCCGTGAGTGTGAAGGCGGGTCCACAAGCCAAAGGAAAAGGGAAATCGCGTGTCCTGGCGGCGCTGGCAGCGCTGGCGGGCGCGGCGCTGGCCTGTAATGTGCAGCTGGGCGGCACGGTGCGCGCGCCGCTCGGCACGCCGTCGGCATCGGTCGTATTTCTTGCGCCCGCCAACAACAGCGTCATCGCGCAAGGCTCCACGATCACGCTGGCCGTTACGGCGCAGGACAGCGGGCCGGGTGTGGCCAAAATCGACATCCTGGTCGACGGCGTGTTGCTCGAAAGTGTGGCCGCGCCGGTCGAAGGCGGCCAGTCGAGCCTGACGGCGCATGTAGACTGGGAAGCCAGCGGCGTGCAGGGCCACCTGATCACGGCGGAAGCGCAGCGCGCGGATGGCACGCCGCTCGGCGAAGCGGGCGTGGCCGTGACCGTGGTCGAAGTGAGCGGGCCGGACGCGACGCTGATCGCCGCGCTGCCCACCCAGAACACGCCCGAACCGACACCCACGCGCCGCCCGCCATCGCCCACGCCCGACGCGCCGGCGAACACCGCCACGCCAGCCCCGACGCTGACGCCATCCATCACGCCGACAGTGGCAGGCGTCGCGCCGACGCTGCGCGTTACCTTCGACTTCCTGAACATCCGCGCCGGGCCGGGGACCGAATACCCGCAGATCGGGCGCATGAACAATGGCGAGACGGCGCGCATCGTTGGCCGCAATGCCGACCGCACCTGGATCGTGGTCGAGTTCGGGCCGGTGCGCGGTTGGGTGACGAGCAACCCGAATTTCAGCGAGATCAGCGGCGATACGACGAATATCCCGCTGGTGGCCGCGCCTGCCGCGCCCGCCGCCACGCCGACGCTCCAACTGGTGCAGCCGCTCGCGCCGACCAGCACCGTAGGCACGGTGGCCGATCTGGTCATCGACCGCTGGGTGTTCACGCCGGAGACGCCCAACGTCAACCAGACCTTCTTCGTGACCATCGTGGTGCGCAACCAGGGTGCGCTGGATGCACCCGCATCGCTGTTGACCGGCGTGTTTCAGCCCGGCAACGAGCGCAGCGATATGGCCGTGCCGCCGCTCCGCGCAGGCGAATCGGTGACGCTGCCGCCGCTGTACGTCACGTTACGCAGCGCCGGGCCGAATCAGAGCGGCACACTCACCCTTGACGTGCAGAACGAAGTCGAAGAGGGTCCGGTGGGCGAGGCGAACAACGTGGTGACGATCACTTACAACGTGAATTGAGCGCTAAGCGCAGCGGACCGGGGACACTGCATCGTGTGGATTTTCCCGGCCCGCCTCTTACGCCTGGAGCTTAACGAATCGGGGCAGGTCAGGTTTCCGGGCGGCTCGCGAGCCGCCCCTACAGCACCACACCATGTAGGGGCGCGTCGCGACGCGCCCAGCATGGTGATCGCTGTCTACTTCTACAAGCTGTCAGCGCGGGGCTTTCACAAGCGCCCCTGATAGGACAGCCTTGCTTCTCCCCCGAAGACATGGCCCTGAATCGCCAGAACTGGCTATAATGGGCGCTTGTGATGACAAGCAGCGGCAACTATTTTGCAAAGGACAGGAACGAGGGCATGGAGAACTCGCCCGAATCGCGAATCCGGGTGCTGGTGGCCAAACCAGGCCTGGATGGGCACGACCGAGGCGCGAAAGTGGTCGCCCGCGCCCTGCGTGACGCCGGGATGGAAGTCATTTACACCGGCCTGCGCCAGACGCCGGAGATGATCGTCGAGGCGGCTCTGCAAGAAGACGTGGACGTGATCGGTTTGAGCATCCTGAGCGGCGCGCACATGGCGCTCGTGCCGCGCATCCTGGAGCTGATGAAGGACAGCGGCCTGGACGACGTGAAAATCCTCATCGGCGGCATCGTGCCCCAGGAAGACGTGCGCGCGTTGGAAGCGATGGGCGTGTCGGGCGTCTTTGGCCCCGGCGCGAACACGGATGACATCGTGGCGCACATCCACAAGGTGATCGGGCGGTGAGCGAGCAGACCGAGCCGTCTAGCCCGGTGGTGCGTGCGATCCGTGCCAGCCGCCGCGAGCTGGCGCGGCTGATCACGCGCATCGAGAACCACGCCGCCGGGGACGATCTGGCCGCGCTGTACCCTTTCACCGGGCGAGCGCACGTCATCGGCGTCACCGGCGCGCCCGGAACCGGCAAAAGCAGCCTCGTAAACGCCCTCGCCCGCCACTTCCGCTCTCAGAACCTGACGATTGGCATCATCGCCGTGGACCCCACCAGCCCGTTCAGCGGCGGTGCGGTGCTCGGCGACCGCATCCGGATGCGCGATCTGGCGGGCGATCCGGGCGTCTTCATCCGCAGCATGGCCACACGCGGCAGCCTGGGCGGTCTGGCCCGCGCCACCGGTGACGTGGTGCGCGCCCTGGACGCGGCAGGCTTTGACCGGGTCCTTATCGAGACGGTCGGCGCGGGCCAGAGCGAGGTGGACATCGCCGGCGCGGCGCACACCACGCTCGTCATCGAAGCGCCCGGCCTGGGCGATGACGTGCAGGCCATCAAAGCCGGCATCCTCGAAATCGCCGACATCCTCGTCGTGAACAAGGCGGACCGGCCCGGCGTCGAATTGACGGTGCGGGCGCTGCGGGCCATGCTCGACCTCGGCCACCGCACGGAGCGCATCGCGCATCATGGACAGATCATGGAGCTTCCGCTGGCGCTGCCCACCACGAATCCGCAGGTGGACGAAGCATCCGCCTGGCAGACCCCCGTCGTGCAGACCATCGCGACGAGCGGCGACGGCATCCCGGACCTGGCGGACAGGATCGCCGCGCACCGGGAGTATCTGGTGAACAGCGGCACGCTGGCCCTGCGCGAGCGGCGGCGGGTGGCGCTGGAACTGGCCGAGCGGCTGCGTGAGGCGCTGCTGGCCCGGCTGCTGGCACAGGCAGACCCGGCGGCGCTCTCCGCCCTGGTCGACCGTGTGCTGCGGCGCGAAATCGACCCGGCCAGCGCGGCGCAATCGCTGCTCGAAAGTGGGTGAGCGCAGCGCCACACAGGTCAACGCGGCGCGCCTTCCCTTCATTTTCGGTGGAAGCGGCGCGCAACTCCCTTTGGATCAAGTGCCTTACCGAAGATTATTGTTTCTTATGAATCTTCGAGGTCTGTATCCGGCATACGCTGCGGGCTTCCGTTTCATAGTACACTGAAGAGGACGCCCGCTGTATTCAGGGGGACAAGATGGCAACAAAAACCCGGAAAGTACCCGGCACTAAGCTGGTCTACAAGAAGGGGGAAGAGCCAAGCCGCGTTGCGCCCGGCCAGTACGGCGAGATACGACTGTTCGCCGGGTCGCACTACCAGGAGTTCGGCAAAGAGCTGGGCAAGTGCCTCGGTATCCCACTGTGCGAACAGCTCGTTCATAAGTTCACCAACGAAAACATCTTCGTTCGCCTCAACACATCCGTGCGAGGGCAGGACGTTTACTTCGTGCAGGGCATGTCCTCACCCGTCAGCGACAACATCATGGAGATGCTGATCACCATCGACGCCTTGAAGCGCGACTCGGCGGGGCGCATCACCGTGGTCATGCCCTACTTCGCCTATGGCCGCAGCGATAAGAAGGACCAGCCCCGCGTGCCCATCACGGCGCGCCTTCTGGCCGACCTGATCCAGGTGGCCGGCGCGGACCGCTACATTGCCGTGGACCTGCACGCGCCACAAATCCAGGGCTTCTTCTCCATCCCCGGCGACGCCCTGACTACCTTCCACCTGATCAGCGACTACTTCTTCGACAAACACCTGCGCGACGCCGTCGTCGTCAGCACCGACCTGGGCTTTGCCAAGAAAGGGCGCAACTACGCCGCCAAGCTCGACGTACCGCTGGCCGTGGTCGAAAAACGGCGCACGGGCAACGACGGCAAAAGCGAGGTTCTGAGCCTGATCGGGGATGTCGAGGGCAAGGACGCCATCGTCATCGATGACGAGTGCGACACGGCGGGCAGCCTGGAAAACGCCGTTGAGGTGGTGGCTAAAGGCGGCGCGCGGGACATCTACATCGCCTTTGCGCACGCCGTGCTGAGCGGCGTGGCGGTCGAGCGGTTGCGCAAACTGCCGGTGCGCGAGATCGTCACGACGAATACGCTGCCCATCCCGCCGGACAAGCGCCTGCACAACATGAAGGTGCTGAGCATCGCCCCCATGCTGGCCGAGGTGCTGCGCCGCACGCACGAGGGCCGCAGCGTGGGCGAATTGTTCAACGAGTAACGGCCTCGTTCCCCGGTCCTTCCGCCCTGATGAAGTCTGGGCAAGCGGGGTGGATCAGCATTTCGGGCGGCTCGCGAGCCGCCCCTACCGCACCTCGACGTGTAGGGGCGCGTCGCGACGCGCCCGCCCTCATCTGTGCCCGCCCTCATACGCGCTCGCCCACATGATCCACCTGCGATCCTCGAAACCTGTCAGGCGAGGGGAGCAGGCGGACAATGCAGGCATTGTCCCTACGACAACCGGTGTAGGGACGAGGCCTGCCTCGTCCACGGGGAAAACGCCTCACCCCCTGGCCCCCTCTCCACGCGGAGTACCGCGTAGCGAGGGGGAAGCACGCGCCGGCAGGGCCGATGATCTCCCCTCTCCATGCCGTCGGGGTCACAGACCGGGTCCCCATTGCACGCAAGCGTTCAATGGGCGGTCTGGGGTGACGGACATGGAGAGGGGCTGGGGGTGAGGACGCTTTGATGCGATAGCCCGCCTCGTCCGCCGCCCGTCGCTTTTTGCGCCCGCCGTGTTACGCTACAATGGCCGGCGTAGGCTTTTCCCACAAGGAGATGATTTGGGATGGAATACAAGCGGCTTGGGCGGACTGGCCTGCGGGTAAGCCCGCTTTGCCTGGGCACGATGAACTTCGGCCCGTACACGAGTGAGGCGGACAGCTTCGCCATCATGGATCGGGCGCTGGAACTGGGCATCAACTTCTTCGACACGGCGAACGTGTATGGCCGCAAAAAGGGCGAAGGCGTCACCGAGAACATCATCGGGCGCTGGTTTGCCCAGGGCGGCGGGCGGCGCGAGAAAACGGTGATCGCCACGAAAGTGTATGGCGGCATGGGCGACTGGCCGAATGAGAGCCGTCTGTCTGCGCTGCACATCCGCCGCGCCTGTGACGAGTCGCTGCGCCGGATGCAAACCGACCACATCGACCTGTACCAGATGCACCACGTCGACCGCGACACGCCCTGGGAAGAAATCTGGCAGGCGATGGAAGTCCTGGTGCAGCAGGGCAAAGTCCTGTACGTGGGCAGCAGCAACTTCGCCGGCTGGCACATCGCGCTGGCCAACGAAGCGGCCAAGGCGCGGCATTTCATGGGCCTTGTTTCAGAGCAAAGCCTGTACAATCTCGCCGCGCGCATGGTGGAATTGGATGTGCTGCCCGCCTGCGAATATTACGGCCTGGGCGTCATCCCCTGGAGTCCGCTGGCGGGCGGTTTGTTGGGCGGCGCGCTCGAAAAAGCGGCGCAGGGCCGCCGCACCGAGCCGCACATGGAAGAGCGCATCCAGAAAGTGCGCCCGCAGTTGGAGCGCTACGAGGCGTTCTGCCGCGAGATGGGCGAAAAGCCCGCCGACGTGGCGCTGGCGTGGCTGCTGGCCAATCCCGCCGTCACTGCGCCGATCATCGGCCCGCGTACGCTTGAGCAGCTGGACGGCAGTATGCGGGCGCTGGACATCAAACTGACGCCGGAGCAGATGCAGACGTTGGACGACATCTGGCCGGGGCCGGGTGGCCGCGCGCCCGAAGCCTACGCCTGGTGACGGGAAGGCGCTCGTGACGTGAAACGCGCCCCACGATGGCAGAAATGCACATCGTGGGGCACGCTTTCGTTTAGCAGATGGACAAGAGCCTTACTGCGCCGCTTCCATCGTCAGCGTAAATTCCGCAGACACCACATCGAAGTTGAAGTCCCACAGGGATTCTTGCAGGATCACCAGGAACAACGGCTCCCCACCGGGATCGACTTCCAGTGTGCCCGCCGTCACGATAGACCCGCTCAGCGACGCCTGGCTCTCCGTATCGCCCGTTTCATCGACCACGTTGAGCGAGACTTCCGGCGCGAACGTGCCGCTGGTCCGCTCGTAGCGCAGCGTGAACGGCCCAGAGGAGACGACCACGTAGTAGAGCCTGTCTTCGGATGTGATCGCGCCGGACACCGGCTGGCCGGCTGGGATGAGTTCGGGCTGGATCACGCTCAGCTTATACGTGCCGACGCTGTCGCCCGCGCTGCCATCCACGCGCGTGGCCAGGATTTTGTACTCGCCGTCAGCGGGCAGGATGGCGACCAACGCGGCCTCGCTGATGCTGATGTGATCCGCCGTGCTGCCGATGACCGTGTTATCCGCCGACGCGAGCGCCAGAGCCGGCTCGTTCAGCACATTGTCAAAGCCTTCGGTCCACATCCGGATCACCACCAGGTCGTCGGCGGAACCGGTGAAGGTGTACTCGACCTCATAGGCGTCGTTGGTGATCTCACCCTCGACGACATCGCCGTATTGCAGAGGGCTGCCCTGGGCGCGGGCCACGATGCTGCCGCCCGCGATGAGCAACGCCAGAACGAACGCGATTCCGATTAACCGTCGCATCAGGTATTCTCCTCAGGGGTGAACAGGTGACGCGCATCAGTGTATTCAGGTTGGGCGCGCGCGCAAGTCGCGCTTGTCCGCGCTCTGCAATGTGCACAAGCCGCCGCGCCCGGTTGAAAGGCGCGCCGTCCGCCGGGTACAATGGACGGCAATCGAGAACCGGGCTTCTGCACACTATCTCAAGGTCAGGCTATGCTCGCCAAGCGGATTATCCCCTGCCTGGACGTGAAAGACGGGCGGGTTGTGAAGGGCATCAACTTCGTGGCGCTGCGCGACGCGGGCGATCCGGTCGAGCAGGCCGCCATCTATGACCGCGAGGGCGCGGACGAGTTGGTTTTCCTGGACATCACCGCCTCGCACGAGGGGCGCGACACGATGCTGGACATGGTGAGGCGCGTGGCGGACTCCATCTTCATCCCCTTCTGCGTCGGCGGCGGCTTGCGCACCGTGGACGACATCCGCGCCACGCTGCTGGCCGGGGCGGACAAAATCTCACTGAACAGCAGCGCCGTGCGCACGCCGGACCTGATCCGCGAGGGCGCGCGCCGCTTTGGCAGCCAATGCATCGTGGTGGCCATCGATCCGCGCCGGGTGGACGGGCGCTGGGAAGTGCACATCAACGGCGGGCGCATCCGGACCGGATTGGAAGCGGTCGAATGGGCGAAGCGCGTCGAGAGCCTGGGCGCGGGCGAGATTCTGCTCACCAGCATGGACCGCGACGGCACACGCGCCGGGTATGACCTGGAACTCACGCGCGCCGTGGCCGAGGCGGTGTCGATCCCGGTCATCGCGTCGGGTGGGGCAGGCGCGCCTGAGCACTTCCACGACGCGCTGACGGTGGGCAAGGCCGACGCGGCGCTGGCCGCCAGCCTGTTTCACTACAAAGCGCTGCGCGTGGGCGAACTGAAAGACTACCTGGCGGCGCGCGGCGTCCCGGTGCGGCAGGTGGAGCATGGGTAACCCTCAACCCCCCACCCCCCTTCTCCCTCATGGCGAAGGGGGAGAAAGCCAGAATCCTGCCGCGCCGCCCCCTTCCCCTCTCCCTCATGGCGGAGCGGGAGAAGGCCAGAATCCTGCCGCGCCATCCCGACTAGAGAGGGTCGCTTTCGACTCCCGCGGGCTGATCACCGCCGTCGTGCAGGACGCGAGCACGCGCGAGGTGCTCATGGTTGCCTGGATGAACGCTGACGCCCTGCGCCTGACCCAGGAAACCGGCGAGGCGCACTTCTGGAGCCGCAGCCGGGGCGAACTGTGGCACAAGGGCGCGACCAGCGGCCACATCATGCACGTCCGCGACATTCGCGTCGACTGTGACGCCGATACGCTGCTGCTGCTCGTTGATCCCGCTGGACCGGCCTGCCATACCGGCGCGCCAAGCTGCTTTTTCCGCACCCTGAAGGACCTGACCGATACACCATGAGCCAATCTCACGAGAGTCAATCGCCCGATCCACGCGATATCCTGACCACGCTCTTCGCCGTCATCAAAGACCGACAGGCGCACCCTAAAGACGGCTCATACACCACCAGCCTGTTCAACGCGGGCCGCGACGAGATCATCAAGAAGGCGGGCGAAGAAGCGGT
>JADZBY010000273.1 GCA_020851855.1 Anaerolineae bacterium | reverse complement strand
GGCTCGCGCGGCGTCAGCCGTTCCGGCTCTTCCTGGCGCAGGCGCTCCGGCACGGGCGGGCGCTCTGGCATGGCCGGACGCTCAGGCATCGGCGGGCGTGGGCTGGCCGAAACGGGCGCTTCGGCTTGACTCTCGTTCTCTTCGTCCGCCGCCGAGGCCAGCAGGCGGTCGTCGTCTTGCCCGGCGGGCGACATGCTGCGGTTGCTTTCCATCGTATCCTCCCGGAAGGAAGGTTAATTGTGATCGTCTAAACGTTAGTGTACCAGCAAACAATACGCATGGCGCGGGCGTGCGGTTGCAGGGTCAGGGCTATCGCATCAAGAGCATCGGCTGAGGTGGGTAGCGGAAAACGCCTCACCCCCTGACCCCCTCTCCACGCGGAGTACCGCGTAGCGAGGGGGAAGCGCGCGCCGGCATGGAGAGGGGCCGGGGGTGAGGATTTCCAGCCCGTTGCGGTCGCCGCGACGGCCCAGTACAATCCGGGGCATGAGAACGCGCGGATCGTGCGCTTGTGTCTTGTGCGGAGAGGCCATCGCCCGGTGAATGCAACCAACTATGTGGTGCTCGTCCTGGTATGGGCCGGGCCGGTCATCCTGATCCAGTGGCTGATCGGGCTGGACCTGCTGCTGCGGCGCTGGAAAGTGTGGATTCCGAGCATCGTTGCCGTGTCCGCTTTCATGCTCTTCGTGGACGGCACAGCCATCACGGGCCGCAGCCGCATCCTGAATCCGACGCAGACGACGGGCGGTATGCTGCCCATCGTGAACATGCCCGTCGAACAGGCCGTGCTGGTCATCGCGCTCGTGACCATGTGTGTGCAGGGCATGGTGCTCATGATGTATAACGAGGTGCTTCTGGCCCGCGTCCAGCGCCTTTTTGCCGTGTTCAAGCGCAATCCGCGCCGCCCGCGCCGCCCTACCCAGGGCTGATGCGGATGCCCGCCGAAGCGAAAGTGTGCTGAGCCGATGCCGCCCGCCAACCCCGTGCCGCACTGGAACGCCACGCAGGCGCTCGCCGCCGTGAAAGACCCCAAGACGGCGCGCGACGCGCTCAAAATCGCCTTCCCCGGCTCCTGGTCGGCGCTGGGCTGGCAGGATTCCTACGTCTGGGGCGAATGTCACGGCTCTGGCAGCGCGCCCTACAAGACCCAGGTAGACGTGTCCGAGCCGGGCTTTCGCTGCAACTGCCCCAGCCGCAAAACCCCATGCAAACACGCCGCCGCGCTCTTCGTCATGTACGCGGGCCAGCCGCACCTGTTCCCCGAGGCCGCCCCGCCTGGCTGGGTGGCCGACTGGATGGCGACGCGCGTCTCTCGCCATGCGCCCGCCGCCGATACTGCCGCCCTGATCGAGACGGAGACGCCATCCCCGCCGCCCAAACGCCTGCCGCGCCCGTCCAAGCGGGAGATGAAGGTGCGCGCTGGGCTTCAGGAGTTGGCCCTGTGGCTGGAAGACCTGGCGCGGCGTGGGCTGGCCGAGGCGGCGACGCAGCCGCCCGGCTTCTGGGAGCAGGCCGCCGCGCGCCTGGTGGATGCCCAGGCCCCCGGCGCAGCGCGGCGTATCCGGCGCATGGCGCGTTGGGTGGGCAGTCGCGGCGACTGGCCCGACCGGCTGCTCGAAGAGATGGCCCGCCTGCACCTGCTGGTCACCGGCATGGCGCGCGAGGCGGCGCTGGATGCCGACCTGCGGGCGGAGCTGCGCGCCCAGATCGGCTGGACGGAGAAACAGCGCGATTTGTTGACCCGGCCCGGCCTGCGCGACCGCTGGCTGGCGCTCGGTTGCCGCGAAGAGACGGAGAACAACCTGCGCGAACAACGCCTGTGGCTGATGGGCGTCAAGAGCGGTCGGCCTGCCCTGGCGCTCGATTACGCCTTTGGCGTCCTGCCTTTCAAGATCACGCTGCCGCCGGGCGTGTGCATCTCCGCAGAGCTGGTCTATTATCCGGGCGTCGGGCCGCTGCGCGCGTTGATCAAAGAGCCGTATCGCGCCGCCGCGCCGCCGGCTGGTTTTCCCGCCGCGCACGCCGCCTTGCGCGACGCGACCGGGCAATACGGCGCGTGGCTGGCCCGCAACCCGTGGCTGGAGCGTTTCCCGCTGGCGCTCGCGTCGATCATCCCGTATCGCACCGAAGATGGCTGGTGGGTACAGGATACGGCGGGCGACCGGCTGCCGCTGGATGCGCCCGATCATGCGGGCTGGCAACTTCTGGCGCTGAGCGGCGGGCATCCCATCGGCCTCGCCGGCGAGTGGGATGGCCGGACGCTGTGCCCGCTGAGTGCGTATGCGGATGGGCGCTTCGTGGCGCTGCCCACCCAACCCTGACCGAGCCGCCAAAGGATGAGATATGGCTCACATCGAACTGTATGACCCGAACCGGGATGAAAACGACGCCGTCGCCTGCTGGAACGCCGCGCTGGGCGACGTGTGGCCGATGACCGCCGGGATGTTCCGCGTCATCGCCCAGGCGGATGGGCCGAGCCGCACCGGAGACAACCTGGTCGCGCGCGAAAACGGCGAGCTGGCCGGCCTGTTGTTGACCCTGATCAACCCGGTGATCCCGGGCCGGCCAACGGGCGGCTGCATCGCCGGGATGGCGATTGCGCCCCGTTTCCAGCGGCGCGGCATCGGCAGAGCGCTGCACGACGCGGCCCTGGACATGTTCCGCGCCGCCGGGATCGAGAGTGTGCAGCTTGGCGGGCGTGTGCCGCGCATCTGGCCGGGCGTGCCG
>JADZBY010000272.1 GCA_020851855.1 Anaerolineae bacterium | reverse complement strand
TCCGCGCCGGCGCGGTGTGTGGGCTGCAAGATCGAGACGCATGGGTAGGCGCGCTCGCCAACCAGGGTACGCAATTCTTCGCGTGAGAACGGGTTCATCCGGTGCTCCTTACGTTACATCGATGGTCAAAGACATCGGATTGGAGCGGCTACGCTCCGTTTCCAGAGTGCGCGTGGGGTTGAAGTGGATTATAGAGGTACGAATCCGAAAACAAACAAAAAGGCGGGCCATTTTGACCCGCCTCTTTCCAGTTTTGACGCGCGCGGCTAATGCGCCAGCGCCAGCGCGACCGGCTCGACCACCGCCGTAGCCAGCATGGGCGCGACGCCGAGCGCCACCGTGATCACGGTGCAAATGCCCACCGCCCACATCAGCGGGCGCTGCGTGTGCGCGATGCCTTCGCCCACGTTGAACCACATGGTGACGATGACGCGCAGGTAGTAGAACGCCGAGATGACGCTCGTCAGGACGCCGACGAGGACCAGCGCCACCAGCCCGGCATCAACCGCCGAGAGGAAGACGAACCATTTGCCGACGAAACCGCCGGTGAGCGGGATGCCCGTCAGGCTGAGCATGAAGACGGTCATCGCGCCGGCCAGCGCCGGGTGCGAGCGGCCCAGCCCGGCGAAGTCCGCCACTGCCGTGCCGGTCGCGTCGTCGCGCTCCACGGCGACGGCCACCGCAAACGCGCCCAGGTTGGTGAAAGCGTAGGCCAGCAGGTAAATCAGCAGCCCACGCAGCGCGTTTTCGGCAAGCTGGAAGGAATAGGAGACGTTGCCGAAGTCGTCGGCGGTGGCCACGAAGCTGCCCGCCGCTGCAACGGCCATCATGACGTACCCGGCGTGCGCGATGCTCGAATAGGCCAGCAGGCGCTTGATGTCGCGCTGCATAACGGCGACCACATTGGCCAGGATCATGGTCAGGATCGAGAGCAGGACGACCACATCCTGCCACGCAGCGCGGACCATCAACGTCTGGCCCGGCTCCAGTGTGGCCACGGCGGGCACGGCGAAGATGGGCAGGCCGATGGTCAGCACGCGCATGAGCGCCGCAAAACCGCCCAGCTTGGCCACCACACTCATGAAGGCCGTGATCGGCGTCGGCGCGCCCTGGTACACGTCGGGCGTCCACATGTGGAACGGCACGACGGCGACCTTGAAGCCCATCGCCACCACGACGAGGCCTGCGCCCACCAGCAGCATGAACGGCTGGCGCAGGCTGCCATCGGCCACGGCGCGGAAGATGTGCTCCAGGTCGGTGGAGCCGGTCGCGCCGTAGATCAGGGCGATGCCGAAGACCAGGAAGCCGCTGGCAAACGCGCCGAGCAGGAAGTACTTCATGGCCGCTTCTTCGGATTGCAGGTTATTGCGCCGGAAACCCGCCATGACGTACAGCGGGATGGACAGCAGTTCCAGGCCGATGAGCAGCACCACGAGATTGCCCGACGCGGCCATGAACATCGCGCCGGACGTGGTGAACAGCATGAGCGGGTAAAACTCGGCGCGGTTGATGCCGGTGCGCTTCAAGTAGTCGTGGCCGAGCAAGACCGTCAGGAAAGCGGCGCTGAGCGCGATCAGGGCGGAGATGGATGTGAACGAGTCGGCGACGTACATGCCGTCAAAAGCCATCTCGTTCAGGTTCAGCCGGGCCAGCGCTGCCACGAACGACACGCCGATGCCGACCAGCGCCAGGATCGCCGTCCAGTCTTTGCGCTCCTGCGGGATGAACAGGTCCACCACGAGCAGGATGCACGCGCCAAGCGCCAACGAGGCCGCCGGGAAGATGGCCCCGATGTTCATGGATGCCAGATCGATCATGGGTTGGAGCTTGCCTCCTGCTGCGCCACACCGGGCGCACTCTCGACCTGAACGGCGGCGTTATCGCCCGGAATGTAGCGCTGCACTTCCGCCGCGACCGCGCCCGCCGAAGCGTCCATGTACTGGAAGAAGGGGCGCGGGTACAGGCCGATCACGAGCGCCGCAATGACCACCGCCACCAGGGCGAGCGTCTCGTTCCAGGTGAGCGGCGCGTACGGGTTGGCGGACGGGGCGCGCCCACTGTGCGCCGCCGCCACGTCGTGCGCGTCGGTGTGCTCCGGGCTGCTCTCGTCCTGGTGGGCATGGGCCGCTGCCGGGGCAGGGGCGCGGTATTCGCCCATGAACACCTTGTTCCACATGTAGAGCAGGTACACGGCGGCGAGGATAACGCCGCCCGTGGCGAACAGCGTGAACCAGAAGCCCAGGACCGGCGAGCCGAACGCGCCGAGCAGGATGGTGAACTCGCCCACGAAGCCGTTCAGGCCGGGCAAGCCCATGCTGGACAGCGTGATGACCAGCGCCAGCCCGCTGAAGATGGGCAAGACCTTCCACACGCCGCCGAAGGCATCGATGGCCTTCGTGTGCCGCCGCTCGTAGAGCATACCGACCATCAGGAACAAGCCGCCCGTGCTGATGCCGTGGTTGACCATCTGGAGCGTGCCGCCGCTGATGCCCGCCGCGTTGAGGGCGAAGATGCCCAGGACGACGAAGCCCAGGTGGCTGATGGACGAGTAGGCGACGAGCTTCTTCACGTCCGTCTGGCCGTAGCTGACCCACGCGCCATAGATGATGCCGATGACGGCCAGCGCGCCGATGATCGGGGCCAGCGTCACCGAGGCCTGCGGGAAGAAGCCCAGGTTGAAGCGCACCAGACCATACGTGCCCAGCTTGAGCAGGACGCCGGCCAGGATCACGGAGCCAGCCGTCGGGGCCTGCACGTGCGCATCGGGCAACCAGGAGTGCAGCGGCCAGATCGGCACTTTGATGGCAAAGGCGATGAAGAAGCCCAGGAAGAGCAGTAGCTCCGTCGGCCCAACCGGGAAGGCGCTCTGGCCGGTGGCCGCAGCTTGCTGCACGGCGAGCGTGATTTCCTGGACGTTGAATGTGCCGAAGTGGCTGCCCATCCACAGGATGGCCAGCAGCATCAGGATGCTACCCGCCATGGTGTACAGGAAGAACTTGACGGCGGCGTAGATGCGCTCTTCCGCGCCCCAGATGCCGACGATGAAGTACATCGGCACGAGGCTGACTTCCCAGAAGATGTAGAACAGGAACAAGTCCTGCGCCACAAAAACGCCCATCATGGCGAACTCAAGCAGCAGCATGAAGCCGTAGTACAGCCGCACGCGCTCTTTGACGTGGTACAGCGAGAACAGGATGGCCAGCGGCATGATGAACGCCGTGAGGACGACGAGCAGGATGCTCAGGCCGTCCACGCCGACGTAATAGGCGAACGTGAACTGCCCCGCCGTGAACCACGGCCAGTAGTGCTCGTGCTGCAGGCCGGCCTGCGTGGTGTCAAACGAGAAGAGCAGGGTCAGCGATAGGATAAACGTGGCGAGCGAAAAGGCCAGCGCGTACCACTTGGCCCGCCCCTCGCGGCCCCGCGTCATGAACATGATCGGGACCAGCCCCAGAACCGGCAGGAACAGGATGATCGTGATCAGCCAGTCGTTTCTTTCCATGCAGTCATTTCCCCCGCGTGATGTCCCCGCGTCGCGCGTTCACGGCCAGGCCAAAGCCCTCTGCGTAGCGAAACCGATAAGCCCGCTCAGCGCCGGTCATTGGCCGAGCAACTGGCGGATGTAAGGCAAGAGCAGCACGATGACGACCAGCACCACGCCGAGCAGCATCGTGAAGACATAGGTGCGAATGTACCCCGTCTGCGTCAGCCGCAGCCGCTTGCCCGCCTCGACGACGCCGCGCCCGATGGCCAGGAATCCCTGGTCAATCGCGCCACGGTCGACCGGCTTGGTCAGGAAGGCGGTGAAGCGGTTGAAATTGTCGCGGATCAGGTTGTTATGGAAGCGGTT